>NZ_AUGA01000029.1:0-122505 GCF_000426785.1 Bradyrhizobium sp. th-b2 | reverse complement strand
CAAGGTCCCACGTTCAATCCACGAAAAGGCCCGGGACGTTGCGCGCGATATTGCCAAGACTGATGCCTATGTCAGGTCCCGGCGCGAACGGAAGAAGATTGAGATGCTCTTCGCGCACCTCAAGCGCATCCTGCGCCTCGACCGTCTCAGGCTAAGAGGCCCGTTGGGCGCTCGTGACGAGTTCCTCCTTGCCGCAACGGCGCAGAACCTCAGGAAGCTCGCAAAGCTGATCCCGATCCCTGCGCTCCAGCCCGCCTAGGCGCAATCAAGCACCCGTGCGCCGGTCGCATTGCCCGATCCCAAATTGCCAGTTCGCGGACTTCTTCAACACAATCGGCACTTTTCGGACATGGAGCGATGTCCGACTTGAGTCCGTTGTGCGTACCAAAGCGGACTCTCCTGACTACTACAGATTTATGGATTCACGCCGTAGCCAGCTTGATGCAGCGCGGATCGAGGACTATCCGGTCGGCGGCGGTTCGATGCCGCGCCCCAGCGCGAACTGGCCGACCGGTCCCTCGACGTGAAAGTCGAGTCCAGTCATCTTCGCGAACAGATCGATATTGGCGGTGCCGATCGCGCAGCCGCCGAGGCCCAGATCGGTCGCCACCAGATACAGCGTCTGGGTCAGGACGCCGACATCCTTCAGGATCAGCGCATAAGCGATGGCGCTGTACTTCCAGGAGATCCGGCCAAAGCGCGCGGCGATCGTGATCAGGATCTGCGGTGGCGAGGGGGCGTCCATGGCAAAGCCCGCGCTTTGCATCATGGCCTCGAAGTGTTGTGCGCGGACGTCGATGGCTGCCAGCGCGTGCGCATCGGCGTCGTAGTGATAGAAACCTGGCGTGAGGCCATCGCAATTCGCGACGGCCAGATAAAGCTCGAGCTCGTAGGCGCTGCCTGCTGCGGGGTACGGCCTGCTGGTGTATTCGATGTCGGGACCGTCGTCGGCAAACTCAAGCGGGCTGCTCCACGTCGCCCGGACGCGCGCGACGCGGTTCAGGAACATCGAAAGTTCAGCCAGCCTGATCGGGTTCTGATCGTCGAACTCGCGCGTCGAATGCCTGTCATGCAGCAGTTGGTCGAGTGGCGATGCGATCCGGTCGGATTCCGGCAGCTTGATGGTGTTGCCGGGCCAGGCAGGCCGGATCGCGGGGAGCGGCGCAATCAGGCCGGTGTGCGGATAAAGGCCGCCCAGCGGACTGGCCTGTCGTCCTTCCGTGCTGCGGGCATGGAACAGCAGGTCGTGAAAATCCCAGAGCACGAGGCCGTCGTCGCCCTCCGCCTGCCGCAGCGTATCGGGTTTTGTCGCGTCGACCTTGATCAGGATTTGGCAGTCCAGCAGCAGAGCGAGCAGCGCGGGGCCCGGATAGCCATCCAGACGCCGGATGCGGCTGATCTTCTGCGGAGTGGCAAGGATGGTCAGCAGGGCCGCAATCCGCTCATCGCAGATACGCAACAGCGCGCCGGCCCGTGGCGATTCCAGAACCATCTCGGTGCCGCGCCGCCGCAGATAGGCGAAGCGTGACAGCACGACCGTTTCTGCATCGTCGAGCTTTGGCGTGCGCGGCCAGTAATCAGGGATCTGCGGCTCGATCACGACGAGATCACTGGCGTCGGCCGCGCGCGCCAGGCGGTATTCCAGCAGGCCGCGGCGTGCCAGTTGCCGCATCAGCCGCTCGACCTCTTGCGCGACCGCATCGCCGCCCTCGGAGGAAGGCAGCGGCAGGCCTGCGCCCAGCTTCCGGGCGCGTTGCACGGCGGCTGTGCTGAACGTTCCCAAAGGCTCCGCATAGCCTTCGACATGAGCCGCTATGGCCCCGTCAGGTTGCGCTTCAAGCGCGACTGCCGGGTTGAGCCGAACGAAGAGAGCCGGCGGCGCGGCGCGTGGCGATTTCTTTTTCTCGTTGGTTTTCCTGGACGCGCGCACGCCGGCATCACCTCAGGTGTGCGGGAGGAATGGCGTCAGCTCGCTTTCCAGCGATGGCCGATCGCGCAATCCGAGCTTGACCGGCACATCATAGAGCCGTCCCGGCCCGAAGCGGCGATAGAAATGGCGCATCCCGGGAACGATGACCCGGACCACCGGAACCTCGACGTCGGGCCGCGTCTGGTCGAGCACGAGGAAGTCGAGACCCGCGCGCGCCGCGATGTCGACGCAGGCATCGACCTGTGCACGGGTGTTGTCGAGCGGCACGTCTGCCGCGGCAGCCGGCGGGATCACGGGATTGGGGCTTGGAATCAGGAATGGATGTTCGTCGAGCCGCAGTGGATTGACGCCATCGAGGCTCGGCTTCTCGCCGCTGCCGCCGCCCATCAGGCCGATCGAGAGGAACTGATTCAGCTCGGTCAACGACCGCAACAAGGCAATGCGCGGATCAAAATGGGCGCCCGAACCGAACTCGATGTTCTCCTGACCGTTCTGCATCCAGTGCACGATCGCGACATAGGTCGGGACGCCGAGATCGCTGGTGATGTCCAGCACCCAGAGCCGCCGGCCCGATTCCTCGAGTTGGGTCTTCAGATCGCGGACGTAGGAATCGTCGAACTGGTCCAGATCGACCGCGGCGCGTTGCGACCGGTTGTACCACCAGATCGCGTAGGCATCGCGCTCCATCAGTTCGAGGAAGCCCTGCACGATGGCTTCCTCGCGAGTATTGCCGGCCGCGCAGCCGTTGGAATCGGCAGCGAAGGGGGCGGGGCCCTCGTAGAAGAAATACAGCAGGCTGGTCGGAATCTGCCTGAACCGCTTGTCGCGCAGCGACCAGACCGGCGTCCATTCGATCCGGGCTGTGGGATCAAACGGCTCCGGGGCCGGTTGGGTGTGGTGCGAGTCGTGGTGGTTCGGCTCAGCCCTGCCGCGGTACTGCTCGTCGCTGAACAGCAGGATGTCGTTGGGGCGGATGGCATCGCCCGACGGAAAGTCGGTGAAGCGCTTGCGCGCCCGGATCTCGTCGCCCTGGAAAATCCCTGAGTACCGCTCGATCGCCTCCATCAGCGCGCTGGCTTCGCCTTGCTCGGCCGTGCTGCCCTTGCCGAAACTGCCGCCGCTCAACCCGGCGCGGAGCTGGTCCACATTCTGCGCCGGTGCGGAGAAATTATGCTGCGCGTAGAAATTGGTGTTCATCGGCAGGTCGACCTCGATCCGCTCCAGCCGTGTCACCACGCCGGCGAGGGGGCTGACATGCTTCCTGAAGCGCGCCACCGTGGCGCCTGACGTCACCGTACGATAGCCGCCGCTGGTCATCACGAGCTTGGCGCCGGGCCCCAATTCAATCGGCTCTGGCGCGCGTCGCGGGTTCTGCAATTTCTTGCTTCCGCAGGTGGGACATTGCGGGCGGGCCGCCACGTAGTGCCTGGCGATGGTCGAGCCCAAGAGGTCGAGACTGACGATGTGATTGCGCAGATCGGTGCGGAAGCCGCTGGCGATCGCCTTGGCGATTTCAACGGCAGCCAGCTGAATGGCGCTCTGCCCAACCGGGTGCTGCGCGAGCGGAGAAACCGCGACCGGCCGAGCCGCGCCGCGATCAAGGAAGCCCTTGACCTCGCGGTTGCGGATCATCCGATCGAACAGGCAGGTCCAGCACGCGGTCTCGCCCGGATTGAACACAGGGCCGACCAGGGGAAATACGCCTGAAGGCTGCACCAGCAGCCAGGGTGATCCGTCGGATACGCGCTGCAGGTTGCGCTCGGCAAGCCGCCGGTCGAGATAGTCGTTCACCAGTGTGACCGTGAGGTCGGCCGATGTCTTGACGACGCGGACGCCCAGCTCCTGCAGCGCCTTGCTCAATTCGGCGGCGCCCTTGACTTCGATCGTCTCAAGTCGAACGCGGCAGTTGTGAAGGTTTTGTTCGGCGACCGTGTCGGGAAGGCCCAGGCTCGCCCAAAGCCCGGCAACCGTGTTGGCGTGAGCTGGTACGTGACCTGATGGCTTCGAGATCACATAGCGGCGGTCGAGCAGTCGCTTGATGGCTTCATTGATCGCCTCAGGCGGAAACGTTCGCCCGAGCTCGTCGGTGAGCTTGGCGGCGCTGCATCCCTTGGTGCCGATAGCGGATGCAAGTGCACAATAGAGCTCGCCATGGAGAAAGAACTTTCGGTCTTCGGAATAGAGGCAGACGACATCTGGAGGCAGCACATAGGCCGTGAAATTCGGTGCGAACTGCAGAACGTCCTTGTTGGCGCGCTGGCTGGATTTTCCTGGCAAAGAATCGTTCCTGTGCAGCTTGTGGGGCGATTGTGGAATCGGGCGAGGCGCCGGCCTCGACAGCTCCGCTCCGTTGGGCGAAGCGAGCCGCGCAACGATACGGGGACAACATGATTTGGCCGGGTCGACGTGTGTCGGACCCGGCCATAACGATTGATAGATGTCAACGCGACGCTGTCTGGATCAGCAGATGCGGCAGGCGCCCCACGACAGACAGCAGCCACCGCCGCAACCACCACAGCCACCGCAGCGGCAGGCACGGCAAGCGCGACAGCCACGGCAACCTCGACAGCCGCCGCATCCGCGCCATGCCACCTGGACGCCGGCACCGGCGGTCTCCTTGTCGAACAGATGGAATGTCGCCAGGCTGACGTCGGCGATTTCTTCTTCGCCGAGTGTGATGGCTTGCGTCGGGGTGTACTTCTGGATCTGCGGCGCGTCTGCTGTCGGCACGGCGGCCGCCGACGCACTGCCCACCAGTGAGAAGGTCAATCCGGCTGCACCCAGAGCGGGCACAGCGGCCTTGGTCACACGCTTGCTGGTCACGCGCTTGCTCTTGGGGGCTTGCTTCACTCGTGGCATACTCGCATCCTCCATTCCTGACGTGGAATTCAACTCTCGCGCAGTTGTACAATCCGTCGCAGCTGCATGCAAGACGCGCTGCGCACACACACTCGCGAGGTGCTAGCGTGTATCAAGTGTTGTCGTTCATCTTCGTTCCTAGGTTCATCTTGATGAACACGATTATTGGCCAGCGCTCTCGCCCAGCCGCAATCGTTAACACTTCGAGAATCGTCATGCTGCATTGCGATCACGCCGCTGCCGAAGCGAGGAATAGGCATGCCGGATGATGGCGCGAGCTTCGCCTGGTACGAGCTGCTAACCACGGACGTCGATGGTGCGATTGCCTTTTACGGCAGCGTCCTCGGCTGGGTGACGAAGGATGTGTCCACTCCCGCGCTTTCTTACAAATTGTTCATGTCGGGCGAATTTCCCCGCAGCGGCCTGATGGAATTACCGGAGGAGGGCAGACGCCAGGGCGCGACCCCGCGCTGGATCGGCTATGTCGGTGTCGACGACGTCGACCTCGTCGTCCGCCACATGCAGGAACGCGGCGGCGCCGTTTACGTGCCGCCGACCAGCACCAATATCGGCCGCGTCTCGATTGTCGCAGATCCGCAGCGGGCGACGTTCGGATTGCTGAGCGGATCAAGCATCGCGCGTCCTGCGGCCGAAGGCCTCGATGCCCTTGGCCGCGTCGGCTGGCATGAGCTGCTGGCGGCCGACTGGCGCAAGGCCTTTGGTTTCTACAGCGAGGTGTTCGGCTGGCGGCAGGCTGATGGCGGCAACGCCCCGTCCGAGACCTATCAGTTGTTCTCGGCCGGTGGGCAGACCGTCGGCGGAATCTTCAACAAGCGTCCGCTCGAGCCGATTGCGTTCTGGCTTTACTATTTCAACGTTGACGACGTCGACGCCGCCATCGTGCGGGTGAAGGCCGGTGGCGGACGCGTCTATGAAGGGCCGCTGGAGCTGCCGAACGGGAGCTGGATCGTCCGCTGCCTCGATCCGCAGGGCGCCACCTTTGCCCTGGAGGGAGCGCGCAGCCCCGATGGCATCGCGAAGGCGCCGGCTGCCGAATATCGCTGGACCACCACCTGGGATGAGTTCAGCTCGAAGGGCAGGTGGCGCAGCGGCCAACCGGGCGGCAAAGGGCGGCCGCCCGGCAAATGAGACGGATCGTCAGTCCGTCGACTTAGCCTGCCTTGGCGGCCGGCGCGGCGGGTTTCGGCGCCGGCGGCTTAACCGGCTTGTCCTGCCGCTTCGACCACGAAATGTAGTAGGCCACGATCGTCATGATCGCGATGCCGGAGATGCTGACGAAGATCTGCGCGAACAGCGAGCCCGAGCTCATCGAGAGCTCGAAATGTCCGACAAAGGACAGGAACACGCCGACGCAGAACACCGCGAGCGACTGCTGGCCGCAGACGATCAGGGGATCGAACACCTTCCACTCCAGCGCCGCCCAGTCCTTCGGGATGAATCGGATCACCAGCACCGTGATCACCACGAAATGCAGGAAGCGATAGGGCGCGAGGTTGGTCTTGTCGTTCGGGTTGAAGGTCGCATAGAGCCAATGCGGGAACATCGCGCCGAAGTCCGGGAAGCGGCCGGCCATCGTCATGACCAGGGCGAAGATCATGTAGGCGATGCAGAACCACAGCGTATAGGGCGAGTTGATGATGTGCATGTTCTGCCGTGCGCCACCCATCGCGCACCACGAGCCGAACACGAACAGCACCTGCCAGGCGAACGGGTTGAAGTACCAGGTCCCTGCCGGGTAGGCCGGCAGGTTCCAGCCCATCTGGCGCGACACCAGCCACAGCGCGATCGAGGCCGCCATGGTCCAGTTCGGCTGTCGCAGCATGAACCACAGCACCGGCGGGAACAGCCCCATCAGCACGATATAGAGCGGCAGCACGTCGAGATTGACCGGCTTGAATTTCAGGAACAGGCCTTGGCGCAGCGTCTCGGTGGCGTTGTCGACGAGACCGGCGACGTTGAACTCGTTGATGATCTCGGAATCGCCGAAGCGCAGCGCCAGATAGCTGATCGAGGCGATGTAGATCACGAACAGGATGATGTGGGCGACATAGAGCTGCCAGACCCGCTTGGTCAGCCGGGTCGCGCCGACGATGAAGCCGCGCTCCAGCATCATGCGGGCATAGACGAAGGATGCGGTATAGCCGGAGATGAAGACGAACAAATCCGCGGCGTCGCTGAAGCCGTAATTCCGCGTCGTGATCCAGTTCACGACGTTGTCGGGGATGTGATCCAGATAGATGTACCAGTTCGCGACCCCGCGGAACAGGTCGAGCCGGAGGTCACGTCCTTTTTCAGGCAGGGTGGCGTGGATTTCCATGGGAGCGCCGCTTCCTCGAGGTGATGTTGTCAAGAGCACCGCGCCGCCGGCCCAAGGGACTCCTAAGGGAAGCCTCCCGGGGCCAGATTGTCACAGCGCGGCAGAATGACTATACCGGTCCGGCGAAGGCTACCTCCGAGATCGAGGAATCACCGATCAGATCGTTGAACGGTGTCTCTATACTATCCCGGCGGCTTCCTTCAAATCGCTTCCATGTCGCACATCCCACGGGGCCGACCATCCATGACCGCACGCATTTTTAAGCCCGCCAAAAACGCGATGCAATCGGGACGTGCCAAGACCAAAGAGTGGCAACTGGATTTCGAGCCGGAGCAGCCGCGCACCGTGGAGCCGTTGATGGGCTGGACCTCGTCCACCGACATGAAGCAGCAGCTCACGCTGCATTTCGAGACAAAGGAGGAGGCGACAGCCTATTGCGAGCGCAAGGGCATTGCCTACCAGGTGATCGAGCCGAAGGATTCGGCACACCGCCAGATCGCCTATGCCGACAATTTTGCGTTCCGCCGCTGGGAGCCGTGGACCCACTAAGGCCGCCGATCAGGTCGCCGCGGGGGCGGCGAGGACGCCCGGGATCGGCAGCGGCGCGTCCTTGGAGACGCCGAGCACCGGAAAGCTTCTAATTTTACGCACGTTTGGCAGACCAGCGAATTGCAGCAGCTGCTGGCGCATGTCGTCGACGCTGGGCGCGACGCATCGCAGCACAAAATCGGCGTCGCCCGAGATCCGCCAGCATTGCAGGAAGCGCGGCACGGCCGCCACCGCCGCCTCGAACGCCTCGATCGCCGTCAGGGTCTGGCTGTCGAGCTGGATCAGGACGAAGGTCGTCACCTCATAGCCGAGCAGCCGTTCGTCGAGCGTGGCGCGGATCGCCTGGACCACGCCGCGGCTGCGCAGGGCGCGGACCCGGCGCAGGCAGGGCGGGGCGGTGATTCCGACCCGCTCGGCGAGCTCGTTGATCCTGATCCGGCCGTCCCGCTGCAACTCGGACAGGATCCGCAAATCGATGTCATCGAGCTGTGGGCGTTCTGTCACAGTCACGAACCCGCCACCGCGGTCCGCGGGCTCTTGCTGCCGGCGCGGAGCTGGGCGATCGCGGCCTGCGGCGCCACGCCCGACAGCACCAGCTTCTCATGCGCTGCGATGATGGCGTCCCGGGTCAGGCGGCCGCCGGGGCGGTACCAGGTGCAGAGCCCGGTCAGCATCGCGATGATCGCGAAGGTCCCGACCTGGATGTCGACGACCTCGAACACGCCCTCGGCGACGCCGTCGGCGAGGATCTGCGCCAGCCGCTGCTCATAGGCGCCGCGCAGCGCCACCACCGCGTCATAGTTCTTCGGCTCGAGGCTGCGCAGCTCGGAATTGGCGATGAACACCTCGCGCTTGCGGGTCATGTGGTAGCTGACATGGAAGGCCACGAAGGCGCGCAGCTTCTCGACCGGATCGGCCTTGCCCGCGAGCGCCAGATCGAGCTCGCGCAGCAAATCGTTGATATGATCCTGCACCAGATCGAACAGCAGCTCCTGCTTGGTTGAGATATGATTGTAGAGTGAGCCTGCCTGGATGCCGACCTCGGCGGCGAGCTGGCGCAGGCTCATTGCCTCGTAGCCGCGCTCGAAGATCAGGCGCACGCCGGCCTTGCGGATCGCCTCCAGCGTCGTGGGGCCATGTGAGCCGATCGTGCGTGCCATCGCAGGCCTCGGATGGGTGTTGGCTTGCCGGAAGCGGAGGAAACAAGCGAACGACCGTATGTTTATTGCATGAAATCCCAGCAGATTCAATGCGCTGCCAATTTCATGCGCAAACCATAGCACGGTTGCTTGCGAAGCCAAGAAAAAAACGTATGATCGTTTAATTGCAAGATGAATCTCACGGGAGGGATCATGGCCTCAAACCGGGCGGCAGTGTTCAATTTCGACCTTGGCGAGACCGCGGATGCGATCCGCGAGACGGTGTATGATTTCTCGAGCAACGAGATCGCGCCGCGCGCCGCCGAGATCGATCGCTCCAACAGCTTTCCGCGGGACCTCTGGCCCAAGATCGGCGCGCTCGGCCTGCACGGCATCACGGTCGAGGAGGAGTATGGCGGCAGCGGGCTCGGTTATCTCGAGCACTGCATCGCGGTGGAGGAGATCTCGCGGGCATCCGCCTCGATCGGATTGGCCTATGGCGCGCATTCCAATCTCTGCGTCAACCAGATCCGCCGCAACGGCAACGAGGCGCAGAAGCGCAAATATCTGCCGAAGCTGATCTCGGGCGAGCACGTCGGGTCGCTGGCGATGTCGGAGCCCGGCGCCGGCTCCGACGTGGTCTCGATGAAGACCCGCGCCGAGAAGAAGGGAGACCGCTTCGTGCTCAACGGCAACAAGATGTGGATCACCAACGGTCCCCACGCCGAGACGCTGGTGGTCTATGCCAAGACCGATGCGAGCGCCGGCCCGCGCGGCATCACCGCCTTCATCATCGAAAAGGGCATGAAGGGATTTTCCACTGCCCAGAAGCTCGACAAGCTCGGCATGCGCGGCTCCGACACCTGCGAGCTGGTGTTCGAGGATTGCGAGGTACCCGAGGAGAACGTGCTGAGCGAGGTCGGCCGCGGCGTCAACGTCCTGATGTCAGGCCTCGACTATGAGCGCGCGGTGCTGGCGGCCGGTCCGATCGGCATCATGCAGGCCTGCATGGACGTGGTGCTGCCCTACGTTCACGAGCGCCAGCAGTTCGGCGAGCCGATCGGCTCGTTCCAGCTGGTGCAGGGCAAGATCGCCGACATGTACACCACGATGAACGCCTCGCGCGCCTATGTGTACGCGGTGGCCAAGGCCTGCGACCGCGGCGAGACCACGCGCGAGGATGCCGCCGGCGCCATTCTTTACGCCGCGGAGAAGGCCACCCAATGCGCGCTGGATGCGATCCAGCTGCTCGGCGGCAACGGCTACATCAATGAATATCCCACCGGCCGGCTGTTGCGTGACGCCAAGCTCTACGAGATCGGCGCCGGCACCAGCGAGATCCGCCGCATGCTGATCGGCCGCGAACTGTACGCCAAGACGGCCTGAGCTTCGCACCTGCTGCCGCGCTCCCGGCGCGGCGGCCTGCCTTCAAAAAATCCTGACGGCCCCTCCAACGAACGTGCAACACAGATGCCGCTTCATTCGACGATCGATCCCGCATCTTCTGAATTCGCCCGCAACGCCGATGTGATGCGCAGCCTGGTCGCGGAACTCCGCGACAAGCTCGGCAAGGTGGCCCACGGCGGCGGCGAGACCTCGCGCAAGCGCCACACCTCGCGCGGCAAGATGCTGGCGCGCGATCGCGTCGATCTGCTGGTCGATCCCGGCACCGCGTTCCTCGAGCTGTCGCCGCTGGCCGCCAACGGGCTGTACGGCGGTGACGTGCACTCGGCGAGCGTCATCACCGGCGTCGGGCGCATCTCCGGGCGCGAATGCATCATCGTCGCCAACGACGCCACCATCAAGGGCGGCACCTATTACCCGATGACGGTGAAGAAGCATCTGCGCGCCCAGGACATCGCGCGGCAGAACAATCTGCCCTGCGTCTACATGGTGGATTCCGGCGGCGCCTTCCTGCCGCTGCAGGACGAGATATTTCCCGATGAGCGGCATTTCGGCCGCATCTTCTACAACCAGGCGCAGATGTCGTCGCAGGGCATCCCGCAGATCGCGATCGTGATGGGCTCCTGCACCGCCGGCGGCGCCTATGTGCCGGCGATGTCGGACGAGAGCATCATCGTGCGCAACCAGGGCACCATCTTCCTCGGCGGTCCGCCGCTGGTGAAGGCCGCGACCGGCGAGGTCGTCACCGCCGAACAGCTCGGCGGCGCCGACGTGCACTCGCGCCAGTCCGGCGTGACTGACCATTATGCCCAGAACGACGCCCATGCGATCGGCATCGCGCGCCGCATCGTCGGCACGCTGAAGCAGCCGGCGAAGGCGCCGCTTAACATGCGTCCCCCGCGGGAGCCGCTGTTTCCGGCGGAAGAAATCTACGGCGTCGTCTCCGCCGACGGCCGCAAGCCGTTCGACGTGCACGACATCATCGCGCGGATCGTCGACGGCTCCGAGTTCGACGAGTTCAAGAAGCTGTACGGCACCACGCTGATCTGCGGCTTCGCCCATATCTGGGGCTATCCGGTCGGCATCATCGCCAACAACGGCATCCTGTTCAGCGAGAGCTCGCTGAAGGGCGCGCATTTCATCGAGCTGTGCTGCCAGCGCGGCATTCCCCTGGTGTTTTTGCAGAACATCACCGGCTTCATGGTCGGCAAGAAATACGAAGCCGGCGGCATCGCGCGCGACGGCGCCAAGCTGGTGACCGCGGTCGCGACCGCCGGTGTGCCGAAATTCACCGTCGTGATCGGCGGCTCCTACGGCGCCGGCAATTACGGCATGTGCGGCCGCGCCTACAGCCCGCGCTTCCTCTGGCTGTGGCCGAACGCCCGCATCTCGGTGATGGGCGGCGAGCAGGCCTCGATGGTGCTCAGTCAGGTCCGCCGCGACAATATCGAGGCCAAGGGCGAGAGCTGGTCGGCGGAGGAGGAGGACAAATTCCGCGCGCCGATCCGCGCCCAGTATGAGAGCCAGGGCAATCCCTATTACGCCACTGCACGGCTGTGGGACGACGGCGTGATCGATCCCGCCGATACGCGCCTCGTGCTCGGGCTCGGTCTGTCGGCCGCCGCCAATGCGCCGATCGAGCCGACGAAGTTCGGCCTGTTCAGGATGTGACCCAGGAACTGACCATGGACCGCTCAAAACTCTACCGGCGTTTCCGTACGCTTCTGATCGCCAACCGCGGCGAGATCGCCTGCCGCGTCATCCGCTCGGCGCGCGCGATGGGGCTGCGCACCGTCGCGGTCTATTCGGAGGCCGACCGCGACGCGATGCACGTCGCGCTCGCCGACGAGGCCGTGGTGCTCGGGCCCGCACGGGCGCGCGACAGCTATATCAACATCGAACGCGTCATCGCGGCGGCAAAACAGACCGGCGCCGAGGCAGTGCATCCCGGCTACGGCTTCCTGTCCGAGAATGCCGAGTTCGCGCAGGCCTGCCTCGAGGCAGGTTTGGTGTTCGTCGGCCCGACCGCCCAGATGATGACGGCGATGGGCTCGAAATCCGGCTCGAAGGCGCTGATGGAGAAGGCCGGCGTGCCGCTGGTGCCGGGCTATCACGGCGAGGCCCAGGACGAGGCGACCCTGGCCGAGGCCGCCAACCGGATCGGCTTCCCGCTACTGGTCAAGGCCTCGGCAGGCGGCGGCGGCCGTGGCATGCGCGTGGTGAATGCGGCGGCGGAACTGTCGGCCGCGATCACAAGCGCCAAGCGCGAGGCCAAGGCGGCGTTCGGCGACGACCGCATGCTGATCGAGAAATACGTGCAGAACCCGCGCCACATCGAGGTGCAGATCATCGGCGACAGCCATGGCAATCTGCTCTCGCTGTGGGAGCGCGAATGCACGCTGCAGCGCCGCCACCAGAAGGTGATCGAGGAGGCGCCGTCGCCGACCCTGAACGCCGCGCAGCGCGACGCAGTTTGCGAGGCCGCGCGAAAAGCGGCCGGCGCGGTCAATTATGTCGGCGCCGGCACCATCGAGTTCGTCTCCGACGGCAAGGACGTGTTCTTCATCGAGATGAACACCCGCCTGCAGGTCGAGCATCCCGTCACCGAGCTGATCACCGGCGTTGACCTCGTCGAATGGCAGCTGCGCGTCGCCTTCGGCGAGGCGCTGCCGTTGAAGCAGGACCAGATCACGCTGAACGGGCACGCCATCGAGGCCCGCGTCTACGCGGAAAACCCGCAGAAGAATTTCATGCCCTCGGTCGGCCGCATCAAGACCTGGCGGACGCCGCCCGAAGGTGACGGCCTGCGCATCGACGCCGGCTATCGCAGCGGCGACAACGTCTCGCCCTATTACGATGCGATGCTCGCCAAGGTGATCGCCTGGGCGCCGACCCGCGAGGGCGCGATCGAGAAGCTCAACCGCGGGCTGCAACAGACCGACGTCCGCGGCATCGTCACCAACATCCCGTTCCTGTCGGCGCTGGTGACGCATCCGGACACGAGGGCCAATGCGATCGATACCGGCTTCATCGAGCGCGAGCTGAAGAACCTGACGGCCGGCACCGGCGCAGCCAGCGAGTTCGAGCTCTGCGCGGCGGTGGCTGCGATCGTCAACGACGAGCAGAAGGCAGCGCAGCGTGAGGCGAACTCGCCCTGGCGGGCGTTCGGCTGGATGCCGGTCGGCCGCCGCCAGCGGGTATTTTCGTTCCGGCAGGGCCATGAGCCGCCGCATACGATCACGCTGCACTATGGCCACGGACCGATGACGCTGTCAGTCAGCGGGCATGAGCTCGCCTTCGCGATCTCGTCATCAGGCGAGGATGGCTTCGACCTGACGCTTGATGGCCTCAGGTCGCGCGTCACGGCAGTCGTCGAGGGTCACGAGCTTTACTTGCGCACCCGCAACGGCCGCTTCGACCTGCATTGGGTCGACCCGTTCGGCGGCGAGAGCGAGGAGCAGGCCGGTGAGGACAAGATCGTGGCTCCCTTGCCGGGCACCGTGGTCGCGCTGCTGGCCGAGGAGGGCGCGACCTTGGAGAAGGGCGCGCCGATCCTCACCCTCGAAGTGATGAAGATGGAGCAGACCCTGCGTGCGCCCTATGCCGGCGTGCTGAAGAAGCTCAAATGCAAGGTCGGCGACATCGTCGGCGAGGGCGTCGAACTGGCCGAAGTCGAGGCTGTGGCCGCGTCATGAGCGATCAGATCCATATCGTCGAGATGGGGCCGCGCGACGGCCTGCAGAACGAGAAGACGCCGGTCAGCGTCGAGGCCCGCATCGCCTTCGTCAAGGCGCTGGTGGCGGCAGGGCTTAAAACCGTCGAGGTCGGCGCCTTCGTGTCGCCGAAGGCGATCCCGCAGATGGCAGGCTCCGACCAGGTGCTGCGCGGCGTCAGCCATATCAAGGGCGCCGAATTCCACGTGCTGGTGCCGAACGAGAAGGGCTATGACGCCGCACGCGCGGCGGGCGCGAAGGTGGTCTCGGTGTTCGCGGCGGCCTCCGAAGGTTTTTCGCGCGCCAACATCAATTGCTCGATCGCGGAGTCGATCGAGCGCTTCAAGCCGGTGCTGGCGCGCGCCAAAGACGACGGCGTCAAGGTGCGCGGCTATATCTCCTGCGTGCTCGGCTGTCCGTTCGACGGCGAGATCAAGCCGAAGTCGGTCGCCGACCTCGCCGTGACCCTGTGGGATCTCGGCTGCTACGAGATATCGCTCGGCGACACCATCGGCGTCGGCACGCCGCTCAAGGCCAGGGAGATGCTGCGCGCGGTCGGCGCCGAGCTTCCGGTTGGTAACCTCGCGATGCACTTCCACGACACCTACGGCCAGGCGCTGGCCAATCTCTATGCCGGCATGGAGGAGGGCGTCCGCGTCATCGATGCCGCCGCCGGCGGCCTCGGCGGCTGCCCCTACGCACCCGGCGCGACCGGCAACGTCGCGACCGAGGATGTCGTCTACATGCTCGAGGGCATGGGCATGAAAACCGGCGTAGATATGGACAAGTTGCTCGCCACGACGAACGAGGTGGCCGGTTTGCTGGGCCGTCCGCCCGTGAGCCGCGTCGCGTCCGCGCTCAACGCGAAGCGGAAACGGCTTAGCGGATCGTAGGATGGGTGGAGCGAAGCGATACCCATCGTGTCTCCGCACATATTGATTGACATGATGCGCTCCGCCCATCCTACGAACCATTTCCGTCCGGCGGGGGCGTGTCGAATTGACGACGCGCGCGCTTTCGGCCGTACGGATGTGGCCGGGTGACTCGTGTCTGGGCATGATCGGCTTGATGGCAACCCATTCATAATCGGCGAGTTCGTAGCGCATGATTCGAGCCCCAGTTTGGGAGTTTGAATCACGGGGGTCTGGCCGAACGCAACGCTCCTGGGCAGTCTTCGTTCGGCGCTTAGGGCAGAAGCGGACATCAACCAAACGACAATCCCTGCTGATACCGTCGAAAATCATCTGAGCGGACGCCGCAGCCCATTTGGCTGCCACATCTTTGCAGTGATCGGAACGAGAGGGAAACTAGGTCGAGACCGCAATCGGCAGAGGGCAGTCGCATTGATCTAGATCAAGGTCGCCTTAATCGAGTGAGTGTCACCTGATTTGGGTTCAAGGCGGCCAACCATGGAGATACGGATACTCGACCACGGTCCACGCACGAGGGTTTTGCCACGTAGCGTGTAACACGTCGGCCCGGAGGTGACGCCTTGACAGCGAAGCCCAAGCGAACGCGCGATATCGCTATTTGCGATGATCCGTCAGATATCGACAAGATGATCTGCATACCCGGCGGGACATTCCGCATGGGATCGGACAAGCATTATCCAGAGGAGGCGCCGGCACATCGGGTGACTGTCGACGGCTTCTGGATGGATCGCCATCCCGTCACAAACAAACAGTTCAGAAAGTTCGTCAAGGCGACAGGTCACGTTACTGTGGCCGAGATTGCGCCCGACCCGAGAGACTATCCCGGGATCCTACCGCATATGGTCTATGCGGGCTCACTGATGTTCTTGCCGCCGGGACATCCGGTCAGCCTGCGCGACTTCAGCCAGTGGTGGACCTTCGCCAAGGGTGCTGACTGGCGCCATCCCTACGGACCGAATAGCAACATCCATGCGCTCGACCATCATCCCGTCGTGCACGTGGCCTTCAACGACGCACTTGCCTACGCGCAATGGGCTGGCAAGGAATTGCCGACCGAAGCGGAATGGGAGTTTGCGGCACGCGGCGGGCTCGACGACGCCGAGTATGCGTGGGGCGACGAATTCATGCCGCACGGCCATCAAATGGCCAACACCTGGCAGGGTGATTTTCCGCACCAAAACACCAATGCCGACGGTTTCGAACGTACCTCGCCGGTCACCGCATTCCCGTCGAACGGCTACGGCCTTTACGACATGATCGGCAACGTCTGGGAATGGACGGCCGACTGGTATTCCCCAAAGCATCAGGCAGATGCTCCGAAGGCTTGCTGCATTCCGGAGAACCCGCGCGGCGGGAGCGAGGCCGACAGCTACGACCCCAGAACCACCAATGTGAAGATTCCACGAAAGGTCATCAAAGGCGGCTCGCATTTGTGCGCGCCGAACTACTGCCGACGCTACCGGCCGGCAGCGCGCCATGCGGAGCCGGTCGATACTTCCACCAGTCACCTTGGCTTTCGATGCATCAGGCGAGGAGCCACTGACCCATCATAAGAAGGAAAGCGACGCCATGTTGGATTCTATATTCAATGACAAGCCGCCTTCTGCCGCAACGCCGCCAAGCAAGGCGTCCGGTTGTCTCAAGCGATCCTGCGCCGCCCTGTTAGGCGCATCGATGTTGATGCCACTGTCCGGACTGGTCAGCGCGCCGGCGGTAGCGCAGCAACCGCCACAGAAACCCAATATCCTATTCATCATGGGTGACGACATCGGCCTCTACCAGCCAAGCATCTACCATCGCGGCTTGATGGTCGGCGAGACGCCCAACATCGATCGCATCGGCAATGAAGGCGCGATCTTCACGCATTACTACGCAGAGCAGAGCTGCACCGCCGGCCGCAACGCCTTCTTCACCGGCATGCATCCATTGCGCACGGGTATGATTCCTCCGCAGCTTCCCGGCAGTCCGTCCTATCTGCGGCCCGGCACTCCGTCGCTCGCGAAATTCCTGCTCGATCTCGGCTACAACACCGGCGAGTTCGGCAAGAACCATCTCGGCGATCATACCGACGCGCTGCCGACCGCGCACGGCTTCCAGGAATTCTGGGGCTACCTGTATCACCTCGACGCGATGCAGGGCGTGAGCTTCCCGGACATCAACAAGACGCCAACCCAGCAGACGGTTGCCCCGCCATGCAAGAACACGCCGATCCCGGGTCTTGCGGAAGTACCGGGCGCAGTTGATCCGAAAACGTCGGCGGTTTGCCTGACGCCGCCGCGGCCCGTGCTGGCGTGCAAGTCCTCTGACGGTACCGCCAAAAACATGACATGCGAGGACCAGGGTCCGTTGACACTGGAGCGATCGAAGGGCGTCGATGAGGAAATCTCGGCCAAGGTCGTTGACTTTCTTGATCGCAACGACCCCAAGAAGACCAACAAGCCGTTCTTCGCCTGGTATAATCCGGCCCGCATGCACATCACGACCGTGCTAAATGACAAATACGCAGGCCTGATCGGCGAGGCAGGCGGCAAGGACTGGGGCCTCAACGAGGCCGGCATGAAGCAGTTGGATGACAACATCGGCGTTGTCATGAAGAAGCTCCAGGACATGGGCCAGCTCGACAACACGATCATCGTGTTCACGACCGATAACGGCGCCGAGACCATCACCTTTCCGGACGGCGGCACCACTCCGTTCAAGGGCGGCAAGCTGAGCACCTGGGAAGGTGGCATGCGCGCTCCGGCGCTCATTCGCTGGCCGGGGGTCATCAAGCCCGGCACCATCAAGAACGACATCTTCGCTTCGCTCGACTGGCTGCCCACGTTTGTCAATATCGCGGGCGGCGCAAAAGGAGACGCGCTGAAGAAACAGATCGAGGCCGGAAGTTATCCCGGCATCGTCAAGACGACGCTCGATGGCGTCGATCAGGTTGAATATCTTTCGGGGCGTTCGGAAAAGTCGGCGCGCGATACCTTCTTCTACTATTCGGGCAAGGACCCGTCAGCGGTCCGCTACAAGAACTGGAAGATCTACTTCACGATGGTGTCCGACAACCCGGCGGGCTTTATTGCCGGAGCGCTTCCTTATCACTGGGCCCAAGTCGTCAATATCAAGCGTGATCCGTTCGAGACCTCGATCGGTTCACAATACAAGACGCTCATGGGCCAGGGCGGCACAATCGGCTCCCCTTCGACCGCCTACGTCTATGACTGGAACATGCTGCCCATCGGCCAGGCGCTTTGGCTGAAGGAGCTTGAGAGCTATATTCCGTACCCGCCGCTACAGGACCCGGCGAGCTACAACCTCGAGCAGGTGCTGCAACAGGTCAAGCAGGCCAAAGTGGCTGGTCGCAGCGACTAGTCGCTCGATACTAAATTGGCGGGCGTCACTTTCGGCGCTCGCCAATCTACTGCGCTCAGAACCCAACTGCTCACGAAGCTGCATATCGGCAAGCGTGCGACGAACAGCAGCGATACACCAGCCTCGCACTTGCCCTCAATGTTGACCAGTGCGGGCCATCGAATCGGACCGACAATGAAACAGATCATGGAAACAGATCATGCGATTTGCACGCCTTGACCGTCGCGCGCTGCTCTCGTCTCTGACGATGCTTCCGTTTCTATCTGCCGCTCTGCGTTCCACGTCTGCCATGGCCCAAACGCAAACCGGTCCTCTGCCATCTTGGAATGAGGGGCCGACGAAAGCATCGATCGTCGATTTCGTCGAACGGGTCACAGAGAATGGTGGACCCTATTTCGTACCTTCCGATCAACGCATCGCGACCTTCGACAATGACGGGACCCTTTGGATCGAGCAGCCGATGTATGTGCAACTCGCATTTGCGTTGGATCGCGTGAAGGTTCTTGCGCCCATGCATCCGGAATGGAAGGACAAGCAGCCCTTCGCGGCAGTCCTGAACGGCGACTTGAAGGCGTTCGCAGCTTCCGGCGAAAAGGGCGTAGCCGAGCTGGTGGCGGTGACTCACGCCGGTATGACGACAGCGGAGTTTGAGAAGATCGTCACAGACTGGCTTGCGACCGCGCGTGATGATCGCTTCAAACGCCCCTACACCGAACTCGTTTATCAGCCCATGCTCGAATTGCTCGCTTACCTCCGCGCCAACGGCTTCAAGACCTTCATCGTGTCAGGTGGCGGCGTCGAGTTCATGCGGCCATGGACCGAGACGATTTATGGAGTGCCTCCTGAGCAGGTCGTCGGATCGTCAATCAAGACCCGCTATGAAATGCGCGACAGCACGCCGGTTCTATTTCGATTGCCGGAGGTCGATTTCATCGACGACAAGTCCGGCAAGCCAATCGGGATCAATAGCCACATTGGCCGGCGTCCGATTGCCGCCTTCGGCAACTCCGATGGCGACCTCGAAATGCTGCAATGGGCGACGCTCGGTACCAGCGGCGCGCGGTTCGGCCTGATTGTCCACCATACCGACGTGGAACGCGAATATGCCTACGACCGCCAGTCGCATTTCGGCAAGCTCGATGTCGCTCTCGATGCCGCAGCGCTGAACAGGTGGACCGTTGTGGACATGAAGAAGGACTGGAAAAGGATATTCCCGTTTGACTAGCGGCGGAATCGCGACGTTCGTGGCCGCGCGGATGCGGCGCACAGCCAACCCCAATGCCCGCCATCCGGCGATATTCCAGTCGGCGCATATGATCCCAGCCGATCCCGGTAGGATTTTTACGGCGGCTTATGGCCTGATCGCAGGGTGTATCGATCCGGTTGTTCTAAAAGGCCAAGCTTCAACATGATTGGCTCAAAGTCCAGCACGCGGGCCGCCTTTGCTTCCGCTTTCGGCGGCATGGCGGACTTGGCCGGGTTGCTGTTGGCTCGACTTGGTCGCGAATGACCCAAAGGCGACATTCAACGTCTGGAGTGATTTCCAGCTTCTGGCTGACCTTCGGATGCTAGCCGGGGAAGTCGCGGAACTCCTTGACGAGATTAAACGGAATTTTCCACCCGGCGCCTCCACCGCGCATCAGCATCTTGATGTCTTCCGCCCTGTTTTCTTTTCCGGTTTTCGGATCGGTCTCCAGCGTGTGGCCTTGGCTGTCCCAAGGTTTGCTCGCGCTTTTCGAGTAGTAGCCGAGAAAATGCCCGGCTTCATGGGCAGACGTGTTAGGCCCGCGTTGCGAGCTGATGAAGGCAATGTCCAGCGATCGAGCAAACGAGCCATTGGCGGAGCCGCCATTGGACCAGAGCTTATCGACGCAGAAAATGGTTAGATGGGCGCCCTGAACTTTGTGTTTGACGAACAAGCTCTTCAGCTTTTCGACCTCGATCACATCGGGAAAGGTCGCCAGGCTCGCATCCTTCATGCCAGTGGCGTTGGCGAGCTCCTGTTTGACGGCAGCCTGCGAGTCGTCGATGACCAGCCAGTCGCTTGGCACCCGCTCGAAGCGGATGTTGGCCTGCGGCCTCCATATATTGTTCATCGTCAGCAATTCATCTTGCTCGTTGCAGGGCTTCTTGGCGTGAAATGCCGGAGCGCCGCCACTCCCCGGAACCATGACATTGCGGAACGCCACCTTGATCTTGATTTCCGGCAGCACGGCGACATTGAGCTTGGCTTCGATCTTCCGGCCGGCCGGCCGGGCCACCACCTCCAGGCCGGGAAAGCCAATCGGCTTAATCCGGCCATTGATTTCGAAAAACCGTGCATCGCCATTGAAGGTGGCGGGAAGTGACGCCGCCCTGAGCTGCGGATCGATATCGGGTTTGGAGAAGGTGTCTCTGGCCTGCATTAGGCGTCTAAGGGTATCGGCGCCATCGATCTCCTTGATCCCGAGGGCATGGGCGTTAGGATCGACTTTGAGCTTTCTTCCGGGATCGATCAGCGCCACGATGTTGGAGCCGCCGAACGGCACCACCATGCCCGGCGGGCTGCGGCGCTCATCGATGCCGGAGCGGCGGAAAACCTCTTGAAAAGCGGCCACGTCTGGTTCTCCTCTCCTGGTTCGGTCCGTCAACGCGAAATTTTGCGCGCGGAAATGAGAGCCTCCTTCTGCGGCGGCGGGAACACAATCCGGCCGGCCCCCGCGGCGAGATGCAGAAAATTTCGGCTGCGAAGTTGGCCAGTCCCTCCACAACAATTGGGCACGGACGGCAGTAGGCGTAGCCTACTCCGTTTTCCGGAGAACGCGGAAGGCCAGTCAATGTCCGCTAATGGCCCATCGAGGTGCGACAAAACAACCCGACGGGCAACTCAGCAAAACCTGTCAATCCTCGCGCGCGAAAATATTTCGCTTTATCAGAAATGCAACTCAGTGTATAGATTTGCCCGTCTCACCCGATCGAGGGGCGCTTCGCGGTCGTCACGAACGAGGTGTGAGATGCGGTGGACGCCCGAACGTTGTGACTGACGGGCACACGTGAAGCGGACGGTGAAGTCGTGTGGTCCTGACGCCCTAGCGGCAGGTGTCTCGTCGCAACACGCGAAGGCGTTTTGCGAAGGCGGTGACAAGCAAGCCCAGTCTCGCCGGGGAGAGCACGAAATAAGCCGTAAGCCATCGCGCAGGGAAAGCCGGATTGCTCCGGTTACACCTGTGGTCCTACCCCCGTGCTTTCTACCTTTGCACGGGGCCCATGGGTGCGATCGGCACCCGGCTTTCCCTGCGCCCTCTGTTCGAGCGAGGGCGGTGAGCCAACCCACAACTCGGGCGAGTTCCGTCGCGAGGCCGCAATCTCTTGGTTATTCCGTCAGGCACGGATCAGGTTCCCATAAGGACCGATAATACATGGTTGCCCGGGAGCCACGATTGTTGCGTCATCGCAACAGTAGTGGGGCATTTAACCCTAAACACAGCCGGTCCGTAGTCGCGCCGCTTTTTAGCCACACCCCGACATGAAAGGATATTCACGTAGCTGAATTGCCAGCGCTCCGACGGCGGGACTTTTGATGGGTTCCGGCGTTGATGAAGCAAAGAGCGCCGGAAACAGGGTCGCGATTGGACGCCAGGATGGACGCCAAGACGAACATCAAGGGCAGGCTGCCGAGCCGTCACGTGACGGAGGGGCCCCAGCGCGCGCCGCATCGTTCCTATCTCTACGCGATGGGGCTGACGACAGCCCAGATTCATCAACCCTTTGTCGGCGTTGCTTCATGTTGGAATGAAGCTGCCCCCTGCAACATCTCGCTGATGCGCCAGGCGCAGGCGGTGAAGAAGGGCGTGGCCTCCGCCGGCGGCACGCCGCGCGAGTTCTGCACCATCACCGTCACCGACGGCATCGCGATGGGCCATGACGGCATGCGCTCGTCGCTGCCGTCGCGCGAATGCATCGCCGATTCGGTCGAACTGACCGTCCGCGGCCATTCCTATGACGCCCTGGTCGGGCTCGCCGGCTGTGACAAGTCGCTGCCGGGCATGATGATGGCGATGGTCCGGCTCAACGTGCCGTCGATCTTCATCTACGGCGGCTCGATCCTGCCCGGCAACTTCCGCGGGCAGCCGGTGACCGTGCAGGACATGTTCGAGGCGGTCGGCAAGCACTCGGTCGGCGCCATGTCGGACGAGGACCTCGACGAAATCGAGCGGGTGGCGTGCCCGTCGGCCGGCGCCTGCGGCGCCCAGTTCACCGCCAACACCATGGCGACCGTCTCCGAGGCGATTGGCCTCGCGTTGCCGTATTCGGCCGGGGCTCCGGCGCCCTACGAGATCCGCGACGCCTTCTGCTCCGCCGCCGGCGAGAAGGTGATGGAGCTGATCGAGAAAAACATCCGGCCCCGCGACATCGTCACCCGGGAAGCCCTTGAAAATGCTGCAGCTGTGGTTGCAGCCTCAGGTGGTTCGACCAATGCTGCACTGCACCTGCCGGCGATCGCGCATGAGTGCGGCATTAAATTCAATTTGTTCGACGTTGCCGAAATCTTCAAAAAGACTCCTTACGTCGCGGATTTGAAGCCGGGCGGCCGTTATGTTGCCAAAGACATGTTTGAAGTAGGTGGCATTCCGCTGCTGATGAAGACGCTGCTCGACAATGGCCACCTGCACGGGAATTGCCTGACCGTCACTGGCCGAACGATCGCCGAAAACCTCAAAAGCGTGAAATGGAATCCGCACCAGGACGTGGTGCGGCCCGCCGACAATCCGATCACCGTGACAGGTGGCGTTGTCGGGCTGAAGGGTAATCTCGCTCCGGAGGGTGCGATCGTGAAGGTCGCGGGAATGTCCAACCTGAGGTTCACCGGTCCGGCCCGGTGCTTCGACCGCGAGGAAGACGCCTTCGAAGCGGTGCAGAAGCGCACGTACAAGGAAGGCGAGGTTATCGTGATCCGCTACGAGGGGCCGAAGGGCGGTCCCGGCATGCGGGAGATGCTGGCGACCACGGCGGCGCTGACCGGGCAGGGGATGGGCGGCAAGATTGCCCTGATCACCGATGGCCGGTTCTCCGGCGCCACCCGTGGCTTTTGCATCGGACATATTGGACCCGAAGCGGCCGTCGGCGGGCCGATCGGGTTGTTGCAAGACGGTGACATCATCGAGATCGATGCGGTCGTCGGCACCCTTAACGTAAAATTGAGCGACGCCGAACTCGCAAATCGTAAGACCAAATGGGCCCCTCGCGCGACGAACCATACATCTGGTGCGCTGTGGAAGTACGCCGAGCAAGTGGGGCCGGCGGTGGATGGCGCAGTCACCCATCCGGGTGGCGCGTACGAGAAACAGTGTTATGCGGACGTTTAGGCGTACGATAGTTGCGTTGGCGTTAGGGGCCATTCCGGTGGCGGCCCCCGTATTTGGATTCGACGGCGCCCCGGTCAATCCCCAGGATACGGTCCTTCCGGTGGCGTCCCCACAGCCGGGGACGGCCGGAGCGCTGAAGCGGGCCACGACCCCAGTGACCCCGGCGGCGACCTCACCGACCTCGTCCTTCAGCACGCTGCAGTATCAGGCCGAGGGCGGCCACCCCGTGGCGCAGTGGAAGCTCGGCAAGATGTACGCCGAGGGCGACGGCGTCATCCAGGACGACATGCGCGCCTTCGAATATTTCAGCCGGATTGCCAACGCGCATGCCGAGGATTCGCCGTCGGCGCCGCAGGCCTCGATCGTGGCCAACGCCTTCGTCGCGCTCGGCCGCTACTATCTGAGCGGCATCCCCAATTCCAAGGTGAAGGCGGACACCGAGCGGGCGCGGGAGATGTTCTCCTATGCCGCGTCCTATTTCGGCAATGCCGACGCCCAGTATGACCTTGCCCGGCTGTATTTGAAGACGCCGGACGCCTCGCGGGATGACTTCCGCTATGGCGCGCGCTGGCTCGGGCTCGCTGCCCAGAAGGGCCAGCATCAGGCGCAGGCGCTGCTTGGCGCGATGCTGTTCAACGGCGACCGGCTGCCGCCGCAGCGGGCGCGCGGCCTGATGTGGCTGACCTTGGCGCGTGACAGCGCCACGCCGGACGAGGCCTGGATCAAGGAAAGCTACAACCGGGCGATCGCCAAGGCCTCCGAGGACGATCGCGCGATGGCGCTCCAGATGCTCGAGCATTGGGTGCAGGGTCGCCGGGATTGATGTCCCGGCAGGCCGTCGCTCAGGCGGTCTCGAAATCCAGATCGGCCCAGACCGGAACGTGGTCGGACGGCTTCTCCCAGGCGCGGACATAGCTGTCGATGCCGACATCGATCAGCCGGTCGCTGGCCTGCGGCGACATCAACAGGTGGTCGATGCGCAGGCCCCAGTTCTTCTGCCAGGCGCCGGCCTGGTAGTCCCAGAAGGTGTACTGGCCGGGCTCGTCATTGACCGCCCGCAGCGCATCGGTGAGGCCGAGGCCAAGCAGCGACTGGAAGGCCTTGCGGGTGGCCGGGCGGAACAGGGCGTCATCGGTCCAGGCGGTCGGGTTGTAGACATCGCGGGCGGCCGGAATGACGTTGAAGTCGCCGGCCAGGATCAGCGGCTCCTCGGTCTTAAGCCGCTCCCGCGTGTACTCAAGAAGCCGCGACATCCATTTGAGCTTGTAGGGATATTTGTCGGTATTCGCCGGATTGCCATTGGGCAGATAAAGACACGCGACCCGCACCACGCCCTGCTTCAGCGTGACGACGCCTTCGAGGAAGCGGGCATGGGCGTCCTCGTCGTCGCCGGCCAGCCCCGATTTGGTCTCGTCGAACGGCAGCTTGGAGAGCAGCGCGACGCCGTTGAAGGTCTTCTGGCCGTGGGTGACGACATTGTATCCGAGTGCCTCGACCTCGAGCCGGGGAAACGCGTCGTCGACGCATTTGATCTCCTGCAGGCAGACGATGTCGGGGGAGCACTCCTTCAGCCAGCTGACCAGAAGCTCGATCCGTTGCCGGACCGAGTTGACGTTCCAAGTAGCGATGCGCATGCAAATGACCGGGATTGAAGCCGCACGATTTTACTTAGGTGGCATACCATGGGCGGTCCGCCTGTGCTAACTCTCTCCGGAAACAAGGCGTAACAATTGCCGACGGGGGAGTGACGAAGCGTTCCGGCCTTCAAGGGTGGCCTGTGGCGCACGTGCAAAACAAATGAAAAAACGCAATTTGGTTCTGACTGTCGCCATTCTCGGCATTGCGGCCGGGGCGGCTTACATGACCCGCGCTTCATGGATGGCTGGCGGTGCCGCCACCGCGCAAGGGACCCCGCGGCCGCGTGTGGTGTCGGTGGATCTCGCCAAGGCGGAACGCAAATCGGTGCCGGTCGACGTCGACGCCATCGGGACCGTCACGCCGATCTCCAGCGTGGCGTTGAAGTCGCGGCTGGAGACCACCATCGTCTCGGTGCATTTCGAGGACGGCGCCAAGGTCAATGAGGGTGACCTGCTGTTCATGCTCGATGCGCGGCAGATCGACGCCCAAATCGAGCAGGCCGTGGGTGTGCTGGCCCGCGACCAGGCCCAACTCGAGGGCGCGCAGCGCGACCTCCGCCGCTACACCGAATTGGTCGGCAAGGGCGCGACCACCCAAGTCAATCTCGACAACGCCAAGACCCAGTCCGACGTGCTGATCGGCACCATCAAGGCCGACCAGTTCGCGCTGGAAAATCTCCGCGTCCAGAAAAGCTACACCGTCATCCGCGCACCATTCGCGGGGCGGATCAGCGCCGCCAACGTCAAGGTCGGTAACTTCGTTCGTCCCGCCGACACCCAGCCGCTCGCCGTCATCAACCAGATGGCGCCGGTCTATGTCACCTTCGCGATCCCGCAGCGCGCGCTGGTCGATCTGCGCGACGCGATGGGGAAGGGCGGTTCGAAGGTGATCGCGACCATTCCCGGCCACCAGCGTTCCGAGAGCGGCAAGGTCGCGATGGTCGAGAACGCCGTCGACGCGACCACCGGCATGGTCACCGTGCGTGGCATCATGAGCAACGAGAACGAAACGCTGTGGCCTGGCACCATCGTGCAGACCAAGCTGATCATCCGCAGCGAGGACGCGGTCGTGGTGCCGACGGTCGCGGTCCAGCGCAGCCAGAACGGTAATTTCGTCTTCGTCGTCAGGGATGGCGTCGCCAAGGTCCAGCCGGTCAAGGTCGATCGCACCTTCCAGGGCAGCTCGGTGATCTCTGAGGGATTGGCGGGCGATGAAAGCATCGTCGTCGACGGTCAGCTCTTGCTCTCGGAAGGATCGCGGGTCGAGCAGCTGGCGCGCAAGGCCGGAGCCTGACCGATGACGCTCTCCGAGCTCTGCATCCGCCGCCCGGTCATGACGACGCTGATCACGGCGTCGATCATCGCATTCGGCGTGTTCGGCTTCCGCCTGCTGCCGGTCTCGGCGCTGCCCAAGGTGGACTTCCCGACCATCGCGGTCACCGCGACCCTGCCGGGCGCCAGCGCCGATACCATGGCCGCTTCCGTTGCCGGCATCATCGAGCGCCAGCTCTCGACCGTTTCCGGCATCTCCTCGATGAACTCGAACTCCTCGCAGGGCACGAGCGTCATCACCATCCAGTTCGACCTCAACCGCAACATCGACGCCGCCGCGCTCGACGTGCAGACGGCATTGACCATCGCCCAGCGCCGGCTGCCGATCGAGATGACGATCCCGCCGAGCTTCCGGAAGGTGAACCCGGCGGATTTCCCGGTGCTGTTCGTCTCGCTGGGATCGGCAACGCTGCCGCTGTCGAGCGTCAATGAATACGGCGACATCACGATCGGGCAGGCGCTGTCGCAGCTGCCGGGCGTCGCCCAGGTCCTGATCTACGGCACGCAGAAATTTGCGATCCGCGTCCAGGCCGATCCGGAGGCCGCGGCCGCCCGCGGCGTCTCGATGGAGGATATCCGCGCCGCGGTGTCGCGCGCCAATTCCTCGACGCCGGTCGGCACACTGAACGGTCCCAAGCAGGATGTTGCGCTGCAGGCCTCCGGCCAGATGGACAAGGCGGCCGACTACCGCAAGATCTACGTGGCCTGGCGCAACGGCTCGCCGGTTCGGCTCGACGAGATCGCCAAGGTCTATGACAGCGTCGAGAACGACAAGATCGCGACCTGGATGAACGACGAGCGGGCAATCGTGCTCGCGATCCAGAAGCAGCCCGACGCCAACACCGTGGCGGTCGTCGATGCCGTGCTGGCCAAGCTGCCGGCGCTGCGCGCCGCGATCCCGCCCTCGGTGACCATGCAAGTCATGATGGACCGCTCGGTCTCGATCCGCCAAGCGGTCAGCGACGTCGAGGAGACCCTGCTGATCGCGGTCGCACTGGTGATCCTCGTGATCTTCCTGTTCCTGCGCTCGGCGTCGGCGACCTTCATTCCGGCGCTGGCGGTGCCGATCTCGCTGTTCGGCACGTGCGCGGTGATGTACGCGCTGGACTACTCCATCAACAACATGACGCTGTTGGCACTGACGCTCTCGGTCGGCTTCGTGGTCGACGACGCCATCGTCATGCTGGAGAACATCGTCCGCCATATCGAGCACGGCATGAAGCCGTTCGAGGCGGCGCTGAAGGGCGCCCGCGAGATCGGCTTCACGATCATCTCGATCACCTTCTCGCTGATCGCCGTGTTCATCCCGGTGCTGCTGATGGGCGGCATCGTCGGCCGCGTGTTTCGCGAATTCGCGGTCACGATCTCGGTCGCGATCATCGTCTCCGGCTTCGTGTCGCTGACCATGACGCCGATGCTGTGCGCCCGCGTGCTGCGCGCGCATGACGCGACCAAGCGGCCGAACGTCGTGCTGCGGGCGTTCGAGGCGATGTTCGAGGCCTGGCTGCGCGCCTATGAATGGGCGCTGGACTGGGTGCTGGCCAAGAAGGCCCTGATGCTGGTGGTGACGCTCGCGACGCTCGGCGGCACCATCTACCTCTACATGATCGTGCCGAAGGGCTTCTTCCCGCAGGAGGACACCGGCTTCCTGATCGGCGTGACGGAAGCGGCGACCGACACCTCGTTCGAGGCGATGAGGGTGCGGCAGCAGGCGCTGGTCGAGGTGCTCCGGACCGATCCGGCGATCGACTACATCAATTCCACGGTCGGCTCCGGCGGTCCCAACCCGACCACGAATTACGGCCGGCTGTTCATCGCGCTGAAGCCGCAGAAGACCCGCGACAACGCCGTTGTCGTGATCGGCCGTCTCAGGCAGAAGGCGCGCGAGATCCCGGGCATGCAGGCGTTCTTCCAGAGCGTCCAGAACCTCAGCATCGGCGGCCGCATCTCCAAGAGCCAGTATCAGTATGTGATGCAGAGTGGCGATACCGAGTCGCTCTACCGGCTGGCGCCCGAGATGCGGGACAAGATCGACAAGATTCCGGGCCTGCTCGACGTCACCACCGACCTCTACATCAAGAACCCGCAGATGACGGTCGATATCGACCGCGAGAAGGCCGCGGTCTACGGCGTCACCGTCGATCAGGTCCGCAACCAGCTCTACAACGCCTACGGCGCGCGGCAGGTCGGCACCATCTACATGCCTTCGAACGACTACCAGATCATCCTGGAGGTGCAGCCGCAGTTCCGTGTCGATCCGTCCGATCTCTCGAAACTCTACATGAAGACTGGCAACGGCCAGACCATCCCGCTGGATGCGGTGGCGAGGCTGGTGCCGACGGTCGGGCCGCTGCAGATCAACCACCAGGGCCAGCAGCCGGCCGTGACGATCTCGTTCAACCTCGCGCCGGGCACTTCGCTCGGCTACGCGGTCGACAAGATCACCGAGCTCGAGCAGACCGCGAACCTGCCGCCGACGATCGCGACCGGCTTCTCGGGCACCGCGCAGGTGTTCCAGGATTCGCTGCGCGGGCAGGGCGTCCTGATCCTCGCCGCGGTGTTCGCGGCCTTCGTGATCCTGGGCATTCTCTACGAGAGCTTCATTCATCCGATCACGATTATCTCGGGCCTGCCCTCGGCCGGCATCGGCGCGATCCTGACGCTGATGATGTTCGGCATGGAGCTGTCGGTGATCGCGATGATCGGCATCGTGATGCTGGTCGGCATCGTCAAGAAGAACGCGATCATGATGGTCGACTTCGCGCTGGAGCGCCGCCGCGTCGGCCTCAGCGCCGAGCACGCGATCCGCGAGGCGGCGCTGCTGCGCTTCCGCCCGATCATGATGACGACGTTCGCGGCAATCTTCGGCACGCTGCCGATCGCGCTCGGCGCGGGCGCCGGCGCAGAGCTGCGTCAGCCGCTCGGCGTCGCCGTGGTCGGCGGCCTCTGCGTGTCGCAGCTGCTGACGCTGTTCATCACGCCTGTCATCTACATCTATCTCGACCGCATCGACCGCAGGCTGCGGCGCAAGCTCGATCCGCAGGCGGAGGCGGGCGGCGACGTCGAGCGCCCGCAGGTGGTCGCGGCGGAATAGCCGCGCATCCCGGCGAGCCGGCTAGCGTCGTGGAAACGCGTCAGAGCGTCGGGTGATTAGATCGAGAAGCTGGTGCCGCAGCCGCAGGAGGCGGTGGCGTTCGGATTGACGACGCGGAACGAGGCGCCGATCAGGTCGTCGACGAAGTCGACTTCCGAGCCGGCGAGGAACGGGACCGAGGCGGGATCGATCAGCACCACGGCGCTATCGCGCTCGATCACGAGGTCGTCATCGGCCTGGGTGCGCTCGACGTCGAATTTGTACTGGAAACCGGAGCAGCCGCCGCCCTCGACCGAAATGCGCAGCTTGGCGCCTTCGCCTTCCTTGCTGAGGATCTGCCCGATCTTGCGGGCGGCCCGTTCGCTGACGGTGATGGCAACAGTCATGTCGGTCTCCGAAACCCTATTTGAGCATGGTCTGATCGGATCATGCCCGGCGTCATACCCAATTCATTTGGTCGGCCGCCTCAAGCATAGTTAAGTGCGTCGGACCATGGAATCAAATGGATAAGGACTAAAATACCGTGTCGGTCGGAATGGCTGCCCCGCGCGCGCCCTATGCCTGCGACCCCGATCGTAGCCGGGGCCGGCTGGTCACGGAGCCGCCGAGCCAGACCAGGAGCCCGTTCCGGCGCGACTGCGACCGGGTGATCCATTCGACCGCGTTCCGCCGCCTCAAGCACAAGACCCAGGTTTTCGTCTTCCACGAGGGCGATCATTACCGCACCAGGCTGACCCATTCGCTGGAAGTGGCACAGATCGCCCGCGCGCTGGCCCGCCAGCTCGGGGTCGACGAGGATCTGACCGAGACGCTGGCGCTGGCGCATGACCTCGGCCATCCGCCGTTCGGGCATGCCGGGGAGCGGGCGCTCGACGCATGCCTGAAGGATGACGGCGGTTTCGACCACAATGCGCAGGCGCTGCGGGTGGTCACCTCGCTGGAGCATCGCTATCCTGAATTTGGCGGGCTGAACCTGACCTGGGAATCGCTCGAGGGAATCGTCAAGCACAACGGGCCGCTGACCGAGCGCAACGGCGCGCCGGCCGGCCGCTACCTGGAAAGCGGGATTCCGGTCGGGATCGCCGACTACAACAGGAGCTACGATCTCGAGCTCTGGAGCTACGCTTCGCTGGAGGCGCAGATCGCGGCCTTCGCCGACGACATCGCCTATGACGCCCACGACATCGACGATGGTCTGCGCGCCGGTCTGTTCGCGGTCGACGACCTCAAGGAGATGCCGCTGACCGCCGAGATCATCGCCGAGATCGAGCGGCATTATCCCGGGCTCGACGAGGTCCGGCGCGGCGCCGAACTGGTGCGCGAGCTGATCTCACATTTCATCAACGCCGTCTTCACGGAGGCGAACCGGCGCCTTACGGCGGCCCGGCCGCAATCGGCCCACGATGTGCGCCACCACAATGCCCCGCTGATCGCGTTTCCCACAGAGGTGGCCGAGCAGGAGGCGGCGATCAAGGCGTTCCTGTACCGGCGGATGTATCGCCACCAGCGGGTGATGATCGTGATGCGGGAGGCGGAGCAGGTGGTCCGCAATCTGTTCGAGCGCTACCGGCAGTCGCCTGAAGACCTGCCGGCGGAATGGATCGAGGGCAGCGCAGAGGAGACCGGCAGCGCGCGGAACAGGCGGATCGGCAATTTCATTGCCGGGATGACCGACCGTTTCGCCTTGATCGAGCACCAAAGGCTTTTTGACTCGACCCCGGATTTGCGTTAGCGCCCTGCCATGGCCGACACCACTGCTTCACCACACCTTTTTGCCGACATGCTGACGCGCGTGCACGCGATCTGTGCCGCTGTTGCAGCCGAGGATAACTGGCCCGCCGGCATCGATCTCTCCCGCGTCGTGGTGGAGCCGCCGCGCGATGCCAGCCATGGCGACATGGCGACCAATGCCGCGATGGTGCTCGCCAAGGATGCCAAGGCCAAGCCGCGCGAGCTCGCCGACAAGATCGCCGAACGGCTGCGGGCCGACGCGCTGGTGGCCTCCGTCGATGTCGCCGGTCCCGGCTTCATCAACCTGACCTTGAAGCCGCAGGTCTGGGCCGACGCGCTGCGCGCCGTGCTGGCCGAAGGTGCAGCCTATGGGCGCAGCAGCATCGGCAAGGACGAAAAGGTCAATGTCGAATACGTCTCGGCCAACCCGACCGGGCCGATGCATGTCGGCCATTGCCGCGGCGCCGTGTTCGGCGACGCGCTGTGCAGCCTGCTGCAATTCGCAGGCTTCGACGTCTGCCGTGAATACTACATCAACGACGCCGGCGCCCAGGTCGACGTGCTCGCGCGCTCCGCGTTCCTGCGCTATCGCGAGGCGCTCGGCGAGGACATAGGCGCGATCCCGGAAGGGCTCTATCCCGGCGATTACCTCGTGCCGGTCGGCGAGGCGCTCGCGAAGGAGCATGGTGACAAGCTCCTGACCATGCCGGAAGCCGCGTGGCTGCCGATCGTGCGCGACACGGCGATCGCCATGATGATGGAGATGATCAAGGGCGATCTCGCCGCGCTCAACATCCATCACGACGTGTTCTTCTCCGAGCGATCGCTGATCACGTCAGGCAACAACAAGGTTGCCGAGACCATCGATTTCCTGCGCGCCAAGGGCGACATCTACGAGGGCCGCTTGCCGCCGCCGAAGGGCAAGCCGGTCGAGGATTACGAGGACCGCGAGCAGTCGCTGTTCCGCGCCACCGCCTATGGCGATGACGTCGATCGTCCGCTGATCAAGTCGGATGGTTCGTACACTTATTTCGCATCCGACATCGCCAACCACCGCTACAAGTTCGAGCGCGGCTTCACCAATCTGATCGACGTGTTCGGTGCCGATCACGGCGGCTACATCAAGCGGATGCAGGCGGCGGTGAAGGCGGTGTCCGCGGGCAAGGCTGTGCTCGACGTCAAGATCGTACAGCTCGTGAAGCTGCTGCGCGACGGCGAGCCGGTGAAGATGTCGAAGCGTTCCGGCGAGTTCGTGACGCTGCGCGAGGTGGTCGACGAGGTCGGCTCCGACGCTGTGCGGTTCATGATGCTGTTCCGCAAGAACGACGCGGTGCTCGATTTCGACCTTGCCAAGGTGATCGAGCAGTCAAAGGACAACGCCGTCTTCTACGTCCAGTACGGCCACGCCCGCGGCCATTCGATCTTCCGCAATGCGCGGGAGGAGGCGGTTCCAGACCTGCCGGAGACCGACGAGGCGCGGCTGGCCTATCTGCGAAATGCCGCCGTCGAGCGGCTGGCCGATCCGGCTGAGCTCGATCTGCTCAAGCGTCTTGCGCTTTATCCCCGGATCATTGAGGCGGCGGCCATTGCACATGAGCCGCACCGAATCGCTTTTTATCTCTATGATTTGGCCAGTGAATTTCATGCACTCTGGACCAAGGGGCGGGATTTGCCCTATTTACGCTTCATTATCAATAATGATGCAGAGATCACGAGGGCGCGACTGGCAATGGTTCAGGGCGTCGTCTCGGTTCTGGCATCGGGCTTAGCTGTTCTAGGCGTCCAGGCTCCAACCGAGATGCGGTAGGTAGGGGCATTTGGCCCTCACGAGTGGGGATTTGTGAGGGCATCTGGCAGGGGCCAATTCGTTCGGACCAGCAGCGCCGGCGATCCTGGCGCTGTCCCGGAGGGGATGCATCATCACAATGGCTGATCGATATCAGGACCGAAATTTTTCCGCCGACACGGCCCAGAGGGCCGAAGTCGATCCGCTCGCCGAACTGGCCCGGCTGATCGGCCAGACGGATCCGTTCGGCAGCGCCAACAAGCCGCCGCCACCGCATCCACTGCAGTCGCGCGCCAACGTACGGCCGCAGCAGTATCAGCCGCAGGCGGACGACGAGGATGCGCCGCCCGCAGGTCCGCCACCCTGGATGCAGCGCGCGCGACAGGAGGCTGTTGTTCCGCCCCCTGTGCAGCTGGCACCCGTGCAGCACACCGAGTACGACGAGCCTGAGCAGGACGACCAGCCGAAGCCGGTCCATCCGTTGCACCGCTATGCAGCCCCGCAGACGCAGCCAGCGACTGCGCCGGTGGCGCAGTATCGGCCGGTCGAGCCCCCCCGGCAGCCCGAGGCGTTTGACGAGGAGCCGCACTATCAGGGCGGCGGTCAGAATGTCGATCCGTCGCGCTATGACGACGCGCTCTATGGCCAGCTGGAAGCCGGCCAACAGGATCTCCAGCGCGATCCGGCCTATCCGGACGATCCCTATGCCTATGAGGGCTACGAGGAAGAACCGGAGCCGCGCAAGCGGCGCAGCGGCCTGATCACGGTCGTAGCGGTGGTGGCGCTTGCGGTGGTCGGCACTGGCGCTGCGCTCGGCTATCGCAACTATGTCGGCTCGCCCCGCAGCGGTGAGCCGCCGATCATCAAGGCCGACAACACGCCGACCAAGGTGATCCCGGCCCAAGCCGACGCGCCGGCCAAGACGCCGGACCGCATGGCAACGGGGGACGGCACCGAGAAGATCGTCTCGCGCGAAGAAACCCCGGTTGACGTCAACTCGAAGACCGCCGGACCGCGCGTGGTGTTTCCGCCGCTGAACGCCAATGCGAATCCGCCGCCGGCGGCGAGCGTGCAGACGACGCCGCCCGCGCCGGCCCCGGTCAATGCGAACGGGACCTTGCCGAACAACGAGCCGCGCAAGATCCGCACGCTCGCGGTCAAGGGCGATGGACCTGATGGCACGCAAGCCACAGCGGCCGTGCCGGCCAAGCCTGCGGCGGCTGCGAAGCCACCGGTGTCACGCGGCAACCCGGCTGCGGCCAATGCCAGCGTGAACGCGCCGATGTCGCTGGCACCCGGTCAGGCTGAAGCTGCGCCTACCGCGCCTCCGACCCGGGTGGCATCGACCTCGACGGCCTCGGTCGGCGGTGGTGGTGGATATCTGGTTCAGGTGTCGTCGCAGAAGAACGAGGCCGACGCGCAGTCGTCGTACCGGACGCTGCAGGGCAAATATCGCAACGTGCTCGGTTCGCAGCCTTTGGTGGTGAAACGCGTCGATCTCGGCGAGAAGGGCGTCTATTACCGCGCCTTCGCTGGCCCGTTTGCGTCCTCGGAGGAGGCGAGCCAAGTGTGCAAGAGCTTGATGTCGGCCGGTGGGCCGCAGTGCCTCATCCAAAGAAATTAAGGGCCGTTTCCTTGACCCGTGGGCTGCATACGGCCTAATCGGCCGAATGACGACGAACCGCGCATTCATTACGGGCGTATCCGGGCTGACCCTCAATGACGCTGAACGCGAATTCGTTCGCGCCGAGCGGCCATGGGGCTTCATCCTGTTCAAGCGCAACATCGAGACTCCTGCCCAAGTGGCCGCTCTTGTTGCGGAACTCAGGTCTGCAGGCGGCGAGGCCGATGCTCCGGTCCTGATCGACCAGGAAGGCGGCCGGGTACAGCGGCTCGGCGCGCCGCATTGGCCGGTCTATCCGCCCGGCGCGAGCTTCTCGGCCCTCTACGACATCGACCCGAAGCTCGGCCTTGCGGCGGCCAAGCTCAGCTCGCGGCTGATCGCAGCCGACCTGATCGACCTCGGAATCACCGTCGATTGCCTGCCCTTGGCCGACGTTCCCGTCGCCGGGGCGGACGCGGTGATCGGCAACCGGGCCTATGGAACCGAACCGGACAAGGTTGCGGTGATCGCCCGCGCCGTCACGGAGGGGCTGGAACAAGGCGGTGTGCTGCCGGTTCTCAAACATATTCCTGGCCATGGCCGGGCCACGGCGGACAGTCATTTCCGGCTTCCGACGGTCGATACCGCCCGAGACGAGCTGGAACGGACCGATTTCGCCGCGTTCCAGCCACTTGCGGACCTGCCGATGGCCATGACTGCACATGTTGTGTTTAGCGCGCTCGACCCCGTCCATCCGGCGACGACTTCTGCGACAATCATCGAACAGGTGATTCGCGGCCTGATCGGGTTCCAAGGTTTGTTGATGAGTGATGACGTGTCGATGAATGCGCTGGCCGGATCAATTGCCGAGCGGACCCGCGCCATCGTCAGCGCCGGTTGCGACGTGGTTCTGCACTGCAACGGCAACATCGACGAGATGCGCGACGTGGCGCGGGAGACGCCGGAACTGACCGGCAAGGCGCTTGAGCGAGCCAAGGCGACGCTCGCGGCGCGGAAGCAGCCTCAGCCGCTCGACCGGCAGGCGGCACGGGCTGAACTGGATGCGTTGTTGGATCGGGTAGGGACGGCATGACCGCTGAAATTCTATCGTTTGAGACCGGGCGGCCGGCTGACCTCGCCGAGGGCGAACCGGCGTTGGTGGTCGATGTCGAGGGCTATGAGGGCCCGCTCGACCTGCTGCTGACGCTGGCGCGGCAGCAGAAGGTCGATCTGTCGAAGATTTCGATCCTTGCGCTTGCCGACCAGTACCTTTCGTTCATCGAGGCGGCACGCAAGATCCGCCTCGAGCTCGCGGCCGACTATTTGGTGATGGCGGCCTGGCTTGCGTTCCTGAAGTCGCGGCTGTTGCTGCCCGAACCGCCGAGCGCTGAGGGGCCGAGCGCCGAGGAAATGGCGACCGCGCTCGCCAACCGGCTGCGCCGGCTGGAGGCGATCCGCGAGGCGGCAAACCGGCTGATGAACCGGCCGCAGTTCCAGCGCGATATCTTTCCGCGCGGCAATCCGGAATCGATCGCCGAGATCAAGCATCCGAAGTTCACCGCGACCTTGTACGACCTGCTGTCGGCCTATGCGACGCAGCGCGCCTCGCGCGTGCTGACCTCGGTGCATCTGGCCAAGCGGACGGTATGGTCGCTCGCCGAAGCACGCGCCTCGCTGGAGCGGCTGGTCGGCCTCGCCGAGGACTGGAGCTGCCTCGACGAGTATCTGATGAACTACGTCGCCGATCCGAAGCAGAGAGCGACGGTGTTCGCATCGAGCTTCGCTGCCGCCCTCGAGCTGGTTCGCGAAGCCGAGATGGAGATCAACCAGAAACAGGCGTTCGCGCCGATCTATTTCCGAAAGCGTCCAGCGCAAGCCGTAATGGCCGCGCCGAACCTGTCGGTTGAGTAAGTGGAAGAAGGAGAGCAGGCCCATGGCAAGCTTGGCGGAAGTGCGCAGAGAAGAGCCCGAGGAGGAGGTTTCTCCTATGGATCCGGTGGCGCGTCCTGAGGAATTGCGGCTCCTGGAAGCCCTGTTGTTCGCATCGGCCGAGCCGATCGATCAGGCGACGCTCGCAAAGCGGATGCCCGACGGCGTCGATATCAAGGTGGCGCTCGCGCAGTTGCAGGCGGAATACGCGCCGCGCGGTGTCAATCTGGTGCGTGTCGCCAACAAGTGGACGTTCCGGACCGCCGGCGATCTGTCGTGGCTGATGACGCGCGAGAGCACCGAGACCCGGAAGCTGTCGCGTGCAGCGATCGAGGTGCTGGCAATCGTCGCCTATCACCAGCCGGTGACCCGCGCCGAGATCGAAGAGATTCGCGGCGTGGTGACGTCGAAGGGAACCATCGACGTGCTGCTGGAGACCGGTTGGATCCGCCCGCGCGGCCGCCGCAAGACGCCGGGCCGTCCGCTGACCTTTGGAACCACGGACGGATTCCTGTCGCAGTTCAGCCTGGAAGCGCTCGGCGATCTGCCGGGACTAGAGGAGCTGAAGGGCACCGGTCTGCTCGACTCGCGCCTGCCGACCGGCTTCTCCGTTCCGTCGCCCTCGGACGACGCGACGCTGCGGGAAGACGAGGAGCCGCTCGAGCCGGGCGATACGCTGGAGCTGCTGCTGGCGCCGGCCGTCGAGCCGGAGGCCGAGGAACCGAAGACTGCAGCCGAAGCGTCGGCTGAGGCTGAAATGACAGCCGAGGCCGAAATCGAGATCGAAGCGGACGTTGCCGACGAATCGGAAGCGGCCGAAGCCGACGTCGACGAACCGGATTCCCACGGCGACGAGCGCGGCGAGGCCGACCCCGAGGACAGAGGCGAATAGCCGCCAAATATTCCCGGTTAAGGCTAGCAATATTACGTAGCCGCGACAGCGATTTGCCGCGGCCGAGGTCCTTGTTTTTGACACCCCGCGGGCCTACCTTCCGGCAAAGTTCAGGCCGGCCCGCCGGCCATTTCTGGAGGGTTGCAGGATGGGTTCACTCAGCATTTGGCACTGGATCGTCGTGATCGCAGTGGTCCTGCTGCTGTTCGGGCGCGGCAAGATCTCGGACCTGATGGGTGACGTCGCCCAGGGCATCAAGGCCTTCAAGAAGGGCATGCAGGACGACGACAAGGTCGCCGAGAAGACCGAGCCCACCAAGTCGATCGATCACAATGCGGCGCCGTCAGCCGCGCGCCAGGATGTCGGCAGCAAGGCCGTCTGACGCGCCTGTACTGACACATATTTCGACGTTTATCTTTGCGCGAAACGGTGACGCCGTCGCTCGGAAGCGCTATTGACGCCGATTGAGAAGAGGCGCCGGCGGCCCCAAATCCTGTTAGGACCGATGGGGCCGATCGCGGCGCGCTAGGCGGAAGAATTCATGTTCGATATCGGGTGGAGTGAACTGGTCGTCATCGCGGTCGTCGCGCTGATCGCCATCGGCCCGAAAGAACTGCCGGGCGTGCTGCGCATGGTCGGGCAATGGATGGGCAAGGCCCGCAAGATGGCCTCCGAATTCCAGGGTCAGTTCCAGGAAGCCATGCGCGAGGCCGAGATGGCCGACATCAAGAAGAGCTTTGACGAGGTCAAGGAAGCCGCAACCGGCATCACCAGCGGCAACATCATGACCTCGCTGCAGAAGGACGTCAGTGACGCCCTGCAGATCGACAAGCCCGTCGATGCGCAGGTCGCCTCCGCGATCGACGCGCCGGTGACGTCGAGCGACGCACAGGTGACGTCAAGTGACGCACTGGTCACGCCAACAACACCCGCAGCGCCGACGCCGGAGACTTTCGTCGAGGCTGAGACGCACGCTGCCACAACTGAGCCACTTGCGATCACCAGCGAGGTGAAGCCCGCGCCGGCACCGTCGCAGGATGTGACGCCGGCGGAGCCTGAGGTGCTCAAGGACGCGAGGGCGTCATGAGCGCAGAAGATATCGAGGCCAGCAAGGCCCCCTTGATGGATCATTTGATCGAGCTGCGCTCGCGGCTGATCAAGGCGCTGCTCGGCTTCGGCGTGGCCTTTATCATCTGCTTCTTCTTTGCCAAGCAGATCTACAACGTGCTGGTCTGGCCGTTCGTGCTGGTGGCGGGGCCTGAGAATTCGAAATTCATCTACACGCAGCTGCTGGAATATTTCATCACGCAGTTGAAGCTCGCGATGTTCGGCGCCGCCTTCATCTCGTTCCCGATCGTCGCCGGACAGATCTACATGTTCGTGGCGCCCGGCCTCTACAGGCACGAGCGCAACGCCTTCCTGCCGTATCTGATCGCGACCCCGGTGTTCTTCGTGATGGGCGCGATGTTGGTCTACTTCGTCGTGCTGCCAATGCTGGTGCGGTTCTCGCTCGGCATGCAGCAGGCCGGCAGCGCGGAGACCGCGCAGATCCAGCTGCTGCCCAAGGTCGGCGAGTATCTGTCGCTGATGATGTCGCTGATCTTCGCCTTCGGCATCGCTTTCCAGCTGCCGGTGATCCTGACGCTCTTGGGCCGCATCGGCATCGTCACCTCGAAGATGCTGAGAGAGAAGCGGCGCTACTTCATCGTGATCGCCTTCATCATCGCCGCGGTGCTGACGCCGCCGGACGTGCTGAGCCAGGCCTCGCTCGCGATCCCGCTGCTCGCGCTCTACGAGGGCGCCATCATCGCGGTCCGGATCGTGGAGAAGAAGGCCGCGACCAAGGCAGCCTCGTCCAGCGTACCGCCGGCGGCCAATCCGGCCGAGTAGGGCCCGTCTCCCCCGAAACAGGTGTCATACCCCGCGAAAGCGGGGTATCCAGTACGCTGCGGCCCCTCCGTCACGCACGGATCTCTGGAATACTGGATCACCCGCTTTCGCTGATAATGACGGTCGTGGTAGTGGAAACATGCAACGCAAGCGTTGACGTACGACGTTATCTGCAAGCCCGCCATCAGGACTACCATGCACGACATCAAAGCGATCCGCGACAACCCGACAGCCTTCGACGCCGGCCTGAAGCGCCGCGGATTAGAGGCGCTGTCGCCGTCGCTGCTGGCGATCGACGAGAAGCGCCGTGCCGCAATCCTGGCGTCCGAGCAGGCTCAGGCGCGGCGCAATGCGGCCTCGAAAGAGATCGGCGACGCCAAGAAGGCCAAGGACGAAGACCGTGCGGCCAAGCTGATGGCCGAGGTCGCGGAGCTCAAGACCACGATGCCGCAGCTCGAGCTGGCGGCGAAATCGTTCGACGACGAGCTGACGAAGGAGCTGTCGTCGATTCCCAATCTGCCGCTCGACGAGGTGCCCGACGGCACCGACGAGCACGGCAACGTTCAGCACCACGTGTTCGGCAAGAAGCGCGACTACGGCTTCGCGCCGAAGCTGCATGACGATCTCGGCACCGCGCTCGGCGACATGGATTTCGAGGCGGCCGCGAAACTGTCCGGCGCGCGCTTCGTCGTGCTGAAGCGGGGGCTCGCGCGGCTCGAGCGTGCGATCGGGCAGTTCATGCTCGATCTGCACACCGGCGAGCATGGCTACACAGAGATCAATCCGCCGCTTCTGGTGCGCGACGCCGTGATGTTCGGCACCGGGCAATTGCCGAAATTCGAGGACGACCAGTTCTGGGCGATCAAGGGTGAATTGCTCTCGACGCCGAATGCCGATTTGCGCGGCGAGCGCCTCGGACTGATTCCGACCGCTGAAGTCTCGCTGACCAACCTCGCGCGCGAATCCATCCTCGATGAAAAAGAGTTGCCGATGCGGCTCACCGCGCTGACGCCGTGTTTCCGCGCCGAAGCCGGCGCGGCGGGACGCGACACGCGCGGCATGATCCGCCAGCACCAATTCACAAAGGTCGAGCTGGTGTCGATCACGACACCCGAAGCCAGCAAGGACGAGCTCGAGCGCATGCTGTCCTGTGCGGAGCAGGTTCTGCAGAAGCTCGACCTGCATTATCGCGTGATGACGCTGTGCGCCGGCGACATGGGCTTCTCCGCGCAGAAGACCTACGACATCGAGGTCTGGATGCCCGGGCAGGGCGACGGCGGCGCCTATCGCGAGATCTCGAGCTGCTCGGTGTGCGGCGATTTCCAGGCCCGCCGCATGGACGCGCGCTATCGCGGCCCCGACGGCAAGCCGCGCTTCGTGCATACGCTGAACGGCTCCGGCACGGCGGTCGGGCGCGCCCTGATCGCGGTGATGGAGACCTATCAACAGCAGGACGGTTCGATCGCGGTGCCCGATGTGCTGCAGCCCTATATGGGCGGGCTCAAGGTCATCGAGCGCGGCATGTGAGGCGAGGGCCAGTGTGATGCCGCTCCACCGTGACATCCACTGGCTTGGTCGACAATGGGCCGTCACGGGCCATGGTCTGCAGCTGATCAATCAGAAGCAGATGGGCTACTACGACATCGAGGCCGCGCGCTTGTGGGAGGCGCGCGTGACCGAGGTGCAATCGAAGGCCTGGATCGACAGGCCGGACTTCGACAACGCACTGGAGCTCGCACGCGCCAGGTTCGCCCAGCTGGCGCCGGCCGATTTTTCGCCATCAGCGGCGGTTGCGCCGCTGCCGCCACCGGTCCGGACGCCGCCGCTGGCCGTGCCGCGTGCTCCGCTTGAACCGTCATCGGTGCCCTCGATCGAGGAGCTGCTGGCCAGGCTGAAATCAAAATCGGCTGCAGCAGCGCTGGTCGCAAAACCGGCCGAGGCACCCACACCGGATCCGCCCGAACCCGAACCGGCCAAACCCGAACCGCCTCGGATTGAGCTTCGCCAGGTTGAAGCGAGCAAGTCAGAGCCTGCCAAATCAGAGCCTCCCAAATCAGAGCTTCCCAAGCCAGAACCTCCCAAGCCGGAGCTTCCCAAGCTCGTGCTTCGCCGAACTGCGCCCCCCGAGCCACCGGGGCCTGCCCGGACGCTTGAACCTCCGAAGGCTCTGCCTGCCAAGCCCGTGTTTCTCAAGCCCGAGCCTCCCAGACCTGCGCCCGCCAAGTTCGAAGCTGGCAAGTCCGAAGCTGGCAGGTCCGAGCTTCTGAAATCGGAGTCTCCGAGCTCTCCCCAGCCGGAGCCTCGCCAGACAGCGCCGGTCGCCCCCGAGCTGCCCAGCTCCGAAGCACCGAGGGTTGAACCTGCCAAAGCCGAAGTCGCCAAGCCCGAGCTTGCCGAGCCTGCGTCTGCCGAACGCGAGGGCTCCAAGCCAGAGTCTCCTCTCAAATCTGAGCCTCTCAACTCCGAAACTCCCAAGCCCGACGTTCGCCGGCCCGCTGTCGTGCTTGTGCGGCCGCGAGCCGGGCCTGCCTGGCCGGCGTTCGACGGCAAGATTGCCGCGACCGGCAGATTTGTGCGTCCCTGGCGCGTGACGTCGGCGCAATGGCACGGGCCTTCGGCGGGTTTGCCTCCGCGGCCCTAGCCGGTTAAGACGGCAATCAACTCAAGAAACTGCAACTCAAGAAACCCGCGTCGAATCGGAACAAAGGGCACTTTGACGGATGCGAATTCTCTGCACCAATGATGACGGCATCCACGCTCCCGGCCTGCAGATCGTCGAGCAGATCGCGCGCTCCTTGTCCGATGACGTCTGGATCGTTGCCCCCGAGCTCGATCAGTCCGGCGTCTCGCATTCGCTGTCGCTCAACGATCCGCTGCGGCTGCGCGAAGTCAGCCCGCGTCACTTCGCAGTGCGCGGCACGCCGACCGATTGCGTCATCATGGGCGCGCGCCACATTCTCGGTGACAAGCTGCCCGATCTCGTGCTGAGCGGTGTCAACAAGGGCCGCAACGTCGCCGAGGACGTGGTCTATTCCGGCACCATCGCCGGCGCGCTGGAAGGCACCATCCTGGGCTTTCCGTCATTCGCGTTGTCGCAGGAATTTTCCATCGAAACCCGCAACGCGCCGCTGTGGGAGACCGCGCTGAAATTCGGACCCGACATCATCCGCAAGGTCATTGCCGCAGGCGTCCCGAGAAACACCGTCGTCAATGTCAACTTCCCGTCCTGCATGCCCGATGACGTCAAGGGCATCAGGATCACACGGCAGGGCAAGCGCAATCAGGGGTTTCTGAAGATCGATCGCCGTCACGATGGCCGCGGCAATCCATATTTCTGGATCGGCTTCGAGCGCGCGGCGATGATGGATACGCCGGCCGAAGGCACCGATCTCGCCGCGCTTGCGGCGCGCTACGTCTCGGTGACGCCGCTGCGGCTCGACCGCACCGATGAAGCGTTTTCGGAAACGCTGGCCGCGACGCTGAAGTAATCCAGTAGCGCGGATGAGCCATCGGGCGCGCGTTCGCGCGACCCGTTGGCTCATCCGGGCTACGCGCTCCGTATGCGGTGAGATCTAGACCGGCGCGCTCTTCATCGCGCTTGAGATCACTTGGGCCAGCGTTTCCAGCTGGAAGGGCTTTTGCAGCGCCGGACGGTCGCGATACTCCGGAGGCAGGCCGGACGAGCCGTAGCCGGTCGCGAAGATGAAGGGGCGGTTGCGGGCGTTGATCAACTCGGCGACCGGGGTGATCACCTTGCCATTGACGTTGACGTCGAGGATCGCGAGGTCGAATTCGGTGGATTGCGCAAGCCTGACCGCCTCGCCGATTTCGCCGGCCTCGGCCGCGACGGTGTGGCCGAGCTCCTCCAGCATGTCGGCGACCATCATCCGGATCATGACCTCGTCCTCCACGAGGAAAACTGAACAGCCCGCCGGCCGTATCGCTGTCATGATGGAATCCTTGCCCGTCCCTGAAATAGGCTCGCAAATAACATTACAGCGCGCAACGCAAACGTTTGGGATTTGGTCGTTTTCCAGCGCCGACCGCCGTTCGTCGCATCGCCCCGCTGAAGCATTACCCGCAGTCAGCGAGGTGTGGCGATACAGCCAGATACCCCGGTCGGCGCCACCAGCACGTTAGCCGCGCGGCGTTGCCGATTATATGGGAAGGTGCCAACGCCAAATCAGAGTGCTGGTTCCTGACGAGGAACAAAACGCAACGGGAAATTTTTCCTTAACGCGGTATTTCGGATTTCAATGGCATCAAGCAGAGCAAGATTCCGTGCTGCTGCCCAGAGACGCTGACGAACATGGCCGTGAAGTCAGATCCGACCGAGAAGATGATGTTTCAGCTCACCCTGCGGCGGCGAGGGGTGAGCGATCAGGCGGTGCTCCGCACCATGGAGGAGGTGCCGCGCGAGCTGTTCGTCGATCCGCGCGATCGCGGCGAGGCCTATCGCGACAGCGCGCTGGCGATCGCCTGCGGGCAGACCATCAGCCAGCCCTTCGTCGTGGCCTACATGACCGAGCAGCTGCAGCTGCAGAAGGACCACCGCGTGCTCGAGATCGGCACCGGCTCGGGCTACCAGGCGGCCGTGCTGTCCCGGCTGTGCAAGCAGGTCCTGACCATCGAACGTTACCGGACGCTGGCCGACGGCGCCCGCAAGCGCCTCGAAACGCTCGGCTATTACAACATTGAGGTGCTGCTCGGGGACGGCTTCGATATCCCGGCCGGGGCAGGTGATTTCGACCGCATCATGGTCACTGCGGCGATGGAGCAGATCCCGGAGAAACTCCTGGAGCGGCTCGATCCGGGCGGCATCCTGATCGCCCCGGTCGGACCGCATCAGGGCACCCAGACCCTGGTCCGCGTGGTGCGGACGGAGAACGGCTTCGACCGCAAGGACCTGGTCGACGTCCGCTTTGTGCCGGCGCTGCCGGGAATCGCGCGCGAATTGTAAATTTGGCGATTTGCCGCTTGGCGCCAACGCCTTATTCGCAGGGTTAAGCGGTTATTTACTCAGTACGTGTTTACTCAAAACAGTCTTTTGTTGCGTACGAGTGAGTAACCATGTCCGGGGTTGTTGAGTTGCTTCGCTCGCGTCGCGTGCCGCAGGTTGCGGTGCTGACGCTGATGTCCATGGCTTTTGCCGGTTGCAGCGCCGACATGTCGTCGCGCTTCTCGCAAAACTCCTACTCGCAAAATCCGTTTGCGTTTGATCCGCAGCCGACCGGCACCGTGCAGCAGGCACAGCCGCCGCGCGAGCTGCCGCAATACGCGCGGCCGCACAGCCAACCGCAGTATTCCCAGTATCAGTCACAGCCATTGCCGCCGCCGGTTGCGGCGCCGCAATCCTATCCGGTCGCCGGCGCTGGCGTCTCCGGCGGAGGGCGCGGGCTTTCGTCCTACACACCGCCGGCCGCGCGCCCGCAGATCGAAGCAACCGGCACCGTTCCGCGTTCGGTCGCCGCGGCGCATGCCGGGCATAACGGCACCACCATCATCGTCGGCACCAGCGATACGCTGGAGCTGCTGGCGCGCCGCTACAACGTCTCGTCGGCCGAGATCCTGCGCGCTAACGGCTACAAGGGACCGCGCGCACTGTCGCCCGGCCAGCAGCTGATCATTCCACGCCCGACGGCGTCAGCTGCGGCGCCTGCGATGGCGGCGCCGGCCGCGCGTCCTGTTGCCGTGGCAGCCGCGCCTGCCGGCATCCACTACGTCAACCGCGGCGACACCCTGCACAGCATCGCGCGCCAGCACCACATCCCGGTCGCCGATCTCGCGCGCGCCAACAATCTCGATCAGTCGGCCCGGCTCAGCCTCGGCATGAAGCTCGTCGTGCCCGGCGCCAAGACTGCGATGGCGGCTCCCGCGCCCGTTGCGCAAGCTGTTGCTGCGGCACCGGTCGCAGTCGCCCCGGCACCGACCCTGGCAGCCCCGAAGGTCGTCGCCACCGCGCTGCCGCAGCAGAGCGCGCGGCTGGTTCAGCCGACCGCGACTGTGGAACAGCCCGCGGCTGCCGTAGAAGCGCCCGCAGCCACCAAGTCGAGCGAAGCCACCGGCGCATTGCCGACCTTCCGCTGGCCGGTGCGCGGCAAGGTCATCACCGCCTATGGCTCGAAGACCAACGGCAAGGTCAATGACGGCATCAACGTCGCGGTGCCCGAAGGCACGCCGGTGAAGGCCGCCGAAGACGGCGTCGTCGCCTATTCGGGCAACGAGCTGAAGGGCTACGGCAATCTGGTGCTGGTCCGCCATTCCAACGGCTACGTCACCGCCTACGCCCATGCCAGCGAGATCCTGGTCAAGCGCGGCGATACCATCAAGCGCGGCCAGGTGATCGCCAAGTCGGGCCAGTCGGGTGAGGCGGGCTCACCGCAGCTCCATTTCGAAATTCGCAAGGGATCGTCGCCGGTCGATCCGCTCCAGTTCCTCAACGGCGCGTAAGTCACGCGCCGGGACTTCCAAGGGACTTCCAAGTCTCACAACAAAGACAACGGGGGAAGCGCAAGCCTCCCCCGTTTTGTTTTGGTCGAGCGCAGGTGCGATCCCGCTTTCGGAATATCGCTACAGATCGTTCCGGATCATGCGCTATAGCCCCGTTCCGATGGAATCGGAACGGGGCAATAGATTCTTCTTTTGACGCGTTTTCTTCACGCGAACCGGTATCCACTTCGCTCGAAAACGCTCTAGAAGTCGAACGTCATGCCGGTGGTCACGGCCGACGCCTTGTTGCCCGCGACAACATTGTTGTTGGCGTCACGCCCGCACACGCCATAGCCGTGACCGCTCACGCCGAGGCAGTAGTGTGCGCCGGGCCGTTGCGCAGATAACTGCCGACAAGATACCAGGCCACGACCGGGCTGAAGTGGTACTTGACACCAGCTGCATATTGATCGGCGCTGCTGTCGAGCGTGTTGAGCGCAAAGTCAGCCGATCCCGCAGCCGGAGTGACGGTGTAGTTGTTGAGCACGCCGGTCCCGGGCGAACCGGGTGAGGCGTTGGCGTGGGCCCATGACGCGCTGACATCCCAGGCGCCGACGGTCTGGGTGGCGCTGAGGAAGTAGCCGTCGCGCGACCGCTCGTTGAAGTCGGCCACGGTGTTCTCGCGCCGCATCACTTCGTAGATGCCGTAGAGCTGCAGCTTGCCGATGCCGTCGTCGAGGCGATATCCGGCGCCGATCTTCGCGGCCCATTCGTTGGCGATGCCGACCGCTCCCGGCGGCACGATCAGCACGCCGCCATTGCTCAACGGCGTGACGGCCTCGTCGCCGGTGCGGTTGGTGCCCTCATGCATCTCGTAGGCGGCGATCGCCGTGAACGGTCCCTGATTGTAGGTCAGCGACGCGCTGTAGAGGTTGCCATAGGAGCCGTCGGTGCAGCCTTCCGGCGCCGAGGTCAGCGGGAAGCCGCTGCCGCTGCCGCGTGCGGAGGTGCCGGGGCAGTTGAAATCGCCGAGCGCGAAATCGCTGTTGTCCTTTGCGGTGTTCTGCCCTGGCGAGATCATCAGCGTGGCCTGGAAGCCGTTCCAGAACGGCGATTCGTACCAGATCGCGTGGGCCGCGCGCCAGTCGAACTTCGCACGCAGGTCGCCGCCGGTATTGCCCATGATCGAGTTGTAGTCGCCGAGCGTCGCCGAGAACGGATCGAACTTTGATGTCGATTTCTTGTAGGGCGTATCCGATTTGCCCGCCTTGATCGTGCCCCACGGCGTTGCCATCCCGATGAAGCTGTCGCGCGTCCCGAACGCGGCACGCTCGGTCGGAACCGCGGCGACCTCGACGAGGGATTCAAACTGGGCGACGGCGGCCCACCCGGCGTAGCCATAGGGTTCGAGATCGTGACGCGCGTTGATGCCGAAAAAGGTGAGGTTGCTCGCCACGCCGGTCTTGGTGCCCTGGTCGAACACACCGGGATTGAAGACGTCACCCGACAGATCCACGTGGCCGTAGAGCGTGACGGTCGTGTTGTCGACGAAGGCGTTGCTGCCCGGTGCCTTGCTGTAGAGTGGCGCGCCACCGATGCTGACGATGGGCCGCTCGGGCGGCTGCTTCGGGGAGGGCGCGACCCAGGCGTGCTGCACCGGGTTGCCCTTTGGCGGCGAGCCTGTCGAAGCGGGCTCGGCGGGACGGCTCGCGATGTGATTTACGCGGTCCCTTAGCTGCGCATTCTCCTTGGCGAGCTTCGCATTGTTTCGTTCGAGTGCATCCAGGCGCGCCATCACGTCGTCCAGTGTCGCTGCCTGTACCGGCTGTTGCGCGAGCACGAGGCAGATCGCCGTGAATGCGGTTCCGGCGAGAAATACCTTCTTCATTTGATCCCCCCTTTGCCAATCGCCTCAGCGGGGTGCTGGGCGACACAAAGTGAGGGAAGTTAATGTATACCAAACACCAGATACACGGATGCCAGCAATGCCGGGGAGATAATCACCTGCTGTGATATAGGAGGTACAATAATACTAATGCACTGCATCAATTTGTCGCAGGGGGATTTTGGAATAGAATTCCTGAGACTATCAAGTGTCAGAGTTAGAACGATAAAATATGATCCTCCGATTGAGACAGGTGTACTGACAAATTATGGTTGCGATGCAAAATTGTCGACCCGTTCTGGGATAATGGATTCCAGAAACTGCGCTGTCTGGGACGAATTCAAGCCTCGCGAGAGGCCTAGACCGACTGCCAAGGGCCGCGCCCGGCTGCGAGACGCTCGACCATGTCGGTCAGGAATTGCGGCGGTCCATTCGCGTGCCAGTCCCCGTCGGACTGCAGCAACAGGGGACGGCGAGTGTCGCGGCTGAAGGCTTCGAGCCACGCGCGCGCCTTTGCTTTCGGACGAGCGCCGACGGCAACCGCGACGTCGACCGGAATGGTGCGCCAGACGAAGCTCGCCGGAAGAAAGATCAGATCGGATTTATCCGGACGCATCCACTCGGGCAGCGGGCTCGTCGGAGCAAGCCAACCGCAGACGAAATTCCGGCACGGGTCGACCGGACGCTCCTCGTAGATCGCGCATTGGCCCGCACGGCTGAACGGACAGGGATGACCCGGATAGACGTCGTGGTCGCGAATCCGGATCTTCAGCCAGCCGTCGCAGCAAGCCGTACAGTCGCCACATCGTCTCTTGGTCGTGCTTGGATCGGCCGGCATGGAGCGAGTGTACCCATGCCGCGCCGAATTCAGAAGGCCGGTGGCCGGCCCAAATCGCGATTCGGGCTACGCCCCTGCGAGCCGCACGCCGAGCCGCCCCGCCAGTTCCTGGGTGTATTGCCAGGCGACGCGGCCGGAGCGCGATCCGCGAGTGGTCGACCATTCAAGCGCCTCGCGCTCGAGTTCGTCCTCGGCGATCTTGATGCCGTAATGGTCGCAATAACCCTTCACCATCGCGAGGTACTCGTCCTGGCTGCAGCGATGGAAGCCGAGCCAGAGGCCGAAACGGTCAGACAGCGACACCTTCTCCTCGACCGCTTCGCCCGGATTGATCGCGGTCGAGCGTTCGTTCTCGATCATCTCGCGCGCCAAGAGATGCCGCCGGTTCGAGGTCGCATAGAGGATGACGTTGTCGGGGCGCCCCTCGATACCGCCTTCGAGCACCGCCTTCAGCGATTTGTAGGAGGCGTCGTTGCCGTCGAAAGAGAGGTCGTCGCAGAACACGATGAAGCGGAAGGAGGAGTTGCGCAACAGCTCCATCAGGCCGGGCAGGCTTTCGATGTCCTCGCGGTGAATCTCGATCAGCTTGAGCCGATCGGCCGGCTTGCGGTCGACATTAATGCTGGCATGGGTGGCCTTCACCAGGGACGACTTGCCCATGCCGCGGGCGCCCCACAGCAGCGCATTGTTGGCGGGCAGTCCGTTGGCGAAGCGCTCGGTGTTCTCCATCAGGATATCGCGCATCCGGTCGACGCCCTTGAGCAGGCCGATCTCGACGCGGCTGACGCGTGGCACCGGGGCCAGGCGCCCATCCGGGTGCCAGACAAAGGCGTCGGCGACGCCGAACGACTCGGCCGGATCGGCGGCGGGGGAGGCAGCCGAAAGTCGGCTCGCAATGTTCTCCAGGGCGTTCGCGATCCGCTCGGCGGTCGCGCCGTCGAGCGGCGTTTCCGGGCGTTTTGTCGCGGCTTTCGCAGCGCGTTTGCCGGCGGTTTTGGGGGCTGTTTTACTGGTGGTTTTCTTGGCTTTTTTCGGCATTTGTCCAGTTCCTGACGGCGCAGCCTTATCGGGCTGGCGGCGGTCCCGCAAGCGCCCTAAATGAAGGTCCGTTAACGTTGCAATTGGGACCGCGGCCGCTATAGTCCGCGCGAATTTGTCCGGACCGCCATACCGCCCCGAAACCGAGGGCGCTGCCGGTTCTTTCCCGTCTTATCCGAGGATCGTCCGAATGCTGATTACTCCTGCGTTTGCTCAGGCTGGAGCTGGCACTGATACCAACAGCATGTTGATGTCGCTGCTGCCATTCGCGCTGATCTTCGTCATCATGTACTTCCTGATTCTGCGCCCGCAGCAGAAGAAGGTGCGCGATCATGCGGACCTCGTGAAGAACATCCGCCGCGGCGACACCGTGGTGACCACGGGCGGCCTCGTCGGCAAGGTGACCAAGGTGGTCGACGACGACCAGATCGAGTTCGAGATTTCGGACGGCGTTCGCGTGCGGCAGATGCGCCAGATGATCTCGGGCGTGCGGACCAAGGGTGAGCCGGCGAAGGGCGACGCCAAGGACGAGGCGTCCGCGAGCTGATTGCCGCGGAGCCTTTTGCCGAATCTGACAGGTCAATTCGATGTTGTATTTCACGCGGTGGCGAGCGCTGGCGATCATCCTGACAGCGCTGGTGGTCTGCCTGTGCGCCGTGCCCAATTTCTTTCCCGAGGCGCAGGTCAAGACCTGGCCGGCCTGGGCGCAGCGGCGCCTCGTGCTTGGCCTCGACCTGCAGGGCGGCTCGTATCTCTTGCTCGAGGTCGACTCCAACTACGTGAAGAAGGAGAAGCTCGAACAGGTTCGTGACGATGTCCGGAAGGCGCTGCGTGACGCCAAGATCCTCTTCAGCGGGGGCGTGCAGGTCCGCAACGACGCTGTCGAAGTCCGGATCTCGAAGGAATCCGATGTTCCGGCGGCGTTGGCCAAACTTCGGGAAGTCGCGCAGCCGATCGGCGGCCTGCTCGGCTCCAGTGGCCAGCGCGATGTCGACGTGACCGATGCGGGGGGCGGCCTGATCCGCCTGACCCTGTCGCAGCCAGCGATGATCGAGCGGATGCGCAAGACCATCGAACAGTCGATTCAGATCGTTGAACGTCGCGTCAACGAGCTCGGGACCGTCGAACCCCTGATCCAGCGTCAGGGCACCGATCGTATCCTGGTGCAGGTGCCGGGCCTGCAGGATCCGACCCATCTGAAGGAGCTGCTCGGCAAGACCGCGAAGATGGAATTCCGCATGGTCGACACCACGGTGTCGGCCGATCAGGGCGTGGTGCCGCCGGATTCAGAGCGGCTCATGAGCGCATCGCCGCCGCCCGTTCCGTACATTGTGAAAAAGCAGGTGCTGGTTTCCGGAAGCGAGCTGTCCGATGCCCAACCCGGCTTTGACCAGCGTACGGGCGAGGCGATCGTCAGCTTCAAATTCAATACGTCGGGCGCCCGCAAATTCGCTCAGGCGACCGCCGAGAACGTCGGCCAGCCGTTTGCGATCGTGCTCGATGGCAAGGTGATCTCGGCGCCCGTGATTCGCGAGCCGATCACCGGCGGACAGGGCCAGATCTCCGGTAGCTTCACCGTGCAGTCGGCCAACGATCTGGCGATCCTGATGCGCGCCGGCGCGCTGCCGGCGCCGCTGACCGTGGTCGAGGAGCGCACCGTCGGTCCCGGCCTCGGGCAGGACTCGATCGAAAAGGGCGAGCTCGCGGCCTATGTCGGCTCGATCCTGGTCATCGTGTTCATGCTGCTGACCTATCGGCTGTTCGGGGTGTTCGCCAACATTGCCGTGGCCATCAACGTCGCCATGATCTTCGGGCTGCTGTCGCTGCTCAACGCCACGCTGACCTTGCCCGGCATCGCCGGCATCGTGCTGACCGTCGGCATCGCGGTCGACTCCAACGTGCTGATCTATGAGCGTATCCGCGAGGAATTGCGCGGCGGCCGCAACGCGATTTCGGCAATCGACGCCGGCTTCAAGCGGGCGCTGGCGACCATCCTCGACTCAAATATCACCACCTTCATCGCTGCCGCCGTGCTGTTCTACATCGGCACCGGACCGGTGCGCGGCTTTGCCGTGACGCTCGGTATCGGCATCATCACCACGGTGTTCACCGCCTTTACCCTGACGCGCCTGATCGTCGCCGGGTGGGTGCGGTGGAAGCGGCCGCAAACCGTGCCGATCTGAGAGGCCTGTTGTGACTCATATCGTTCTCATTGGCCTTGGCATCCTGATCGCCGTGCTGACCGTGGTCGCGGTGCTCGGCCTGCTGCCGTCGCTGCGTATCGTGCCCGACGATACGCATTTCGATTTCACGCGCTTCCGTCGCATCAGCTTCCCGATCTCGGCGCTGCTCTCGATCGTCGCGATCACGCTGTTCTTCACCCACGGCCTGAACTTCGGCATCGACTTCAAGGGCGGCACACTGCTGGAAGTGCGGGCCAAGTCCGGCACCGCCGACATCGCCGGGATGCGCACGACCTTGAACGGTCTTGGTCTCGGCGAGGTGCAGTTGCAGCAGTTCGGAGGTCCGGCCGAAGTCCTGATCCGCGTCGCCGAGCAGCCCGGCGGCGATAAGGCGCAACAGGATGCGGTGACGAAGGTGCGGGGCGCGCTCGGCGAATCCGTCGAATACCGGCGAGTCGAAGTGGTAGGACCGCGGGTCTCGGGCGAATTGCTGGCGTTCGGCATGCTCGGCCTGATGCTCGCGATCGTCGGCATCCTGATCTATCTCTGGTTCCGGTTCGAGTGGCAGTTCGCGCTCGGCGCCATGATCGCCAACGTCCACGATATCGTGCTGACGATCGGTTTCATGTCGATCACTCAGGTCGATTTCGATCTCACCAGTATCGCGGCGCTGCTGACAATTCTCGGTTATTCGCTCAACGATACCGTCGTCATCTACGATCGTATCCGCGAGATGCTGCGGCGTTACAAGAAGATGCCGATGCCGCAGCTTCTCAACGAATCGATCAACTCGACGCTGTCGCGCTCGATCATCACCCACGTCACCGTGACCCTGGCGCTGCTCGCGCTGCTGCTGTTCGGCGGCCAGGCGATTCACAGCTTCACCGCCGTGATGATGTTCGGCGTCGTGCTGGTCGGCACCTACACCTCGATCTTCATCGCGGCGCCGATCCTGATCTATCTCGGCGTTCACACCACGCGGGGCGAGGCGCAGGATGCGCCGGCCAAGAAGCCGGACGCGGCGGCAGCCAAGAAGTAGCCGGTCATGAGCAACTCCTCGGACGCTCCCCATCTTCCGAGGTCGGCGCCGATCGAGGCTTACGGCAAGGGCGGCTTCGCGTTCGCCGATATGTCGCACCGCGGCTCGCTGCTGTGCCTGCCTGACGCGATCTGGGCCTGGCCGGTGACCAGGCCGCAGGAGATCGACGAATATTCGCTGCAGAAGGTGTTCGCATCAGCCAATGCGATCGACACGCTGATCGTCGGCACCGGCACCGAGGTCTGGGTGCCGCCAAAGGGCCTGCGCGAGGCCCTGCGCGCGGTGCGGGTGGTGCTCGACCCGATGCAGACCGGCCCCGCGATCCGCACCTACAACATCATGCTGGGCGAGCGGCGCCGCGTCGCGGCGGCGCTGATCGCGGTGCCATGAGCGCCGCGGAGGCGCCAAAGGACGGCGCGGCCTTCTGCGCCGATCTGGTGCGCACCCATGACTTCGTGCGCTACGCGTCGACCCTGTTCATGCCGGGACCGGAACGCCGGGCGTTGCTTGCGCTCTACGCCTTCAACATCGAGGTCTCGCGCGTGCACGAGCAGGTCAGCCAGCCGCTGCCCGGCGAGATGCGGCTGCAATGGTGGACCGACATGCTGGCCGGGGCAGGGCATGGCGGTGTCGAAGGCAATCCTGTCGCAGCCGAACTGCTGCAGGCGATCCGCACTCACCGCCTGCCGGTCTCGCCGTTGTCGCAGCTGGTCGAGGAGCACCAGTTCGATCTCTACAACGACCCGATGCCGTCGCTGGCCGCGCTCGAGGGCTATCTTGACGCCACGGCGTCTGGGCTGTTCTCGGAGGCCACGCGCATCGTGGCGCGGCCATCGGAGGCGATCGATCACCTGGCCCGTCATGCCGGCCTTGCCCAGGGCATGGCGCAGGTCATCGCGGGTCTGGGCCGCGACGCCGCGCGGCAACAGCTGTTTCTGCCGCTACCGCTGCTTCAGCAGCACGGCAGCAGCAAGGAGGAGGTGTTTGCCGGCAAGCCGACGCCGAACATCCGTGCGGCGATCGATCAGCTCGCGGACGAGGCACAGGGCCATCTCAGGACCGCATTCGGGCTGCTCGCGGATGTGCCATCCGGCGTGCGGCCGATCTTTCTGCCGCTCGCTTATGTCAGGCGCGAACTGAACCGGGCGAGGAGGGCTGACAACGATCCGTTCCTGCCGCAACCGGTCTCACGCCTGCGCACGCTCTGGACGTTGTGGCGGGCTGCGCGCACCGAGGAATTCGGTCGCTAAGGCATCATCCCGAAAAGCGCGAAACGTTTGCGTGGAGATGATGCTCAACTCCGCTCTTTCGAGATGTGCTTGGTGAATATCCGGATCGTCGCGCCCTTGACCACCGGACCGCTGTCAAAGATGTCGGATGCGATCATCTCGATGGCGTCGCGCAGCGCAACGAATTGCGCCTGCCGGGCCAGGCTCGGTGTTCCGCGCGTGCCCGCCAGCTCGTCCATTGCGGCATCGCTGATCTGGCATTCAATTTCCTGATCGCCGTGCATCATGGTGAATCCGAACGCCAGGCGTTCGGAATTGTATCCCCCGATACGGCCACGGGTGAGTGGCATTAAGCTTGTCCCTTGAGCGCGCTAGCCTTCGCAAGATTGGCGTTTCGCGCTGCGTTTGTCGAGAGTGCGCGCGCTAAAGCGCGATGAGATCGGGTTGGATCGTCGTCGCGCTTTAGCTTGTTGTTTGAGCATGATCTTTTCGGAAAACCGCTTCGCACTTTTCCGGATCATGCTTTAACGCGCCGGCCGATCCATCTCGGCCACTTCAAAATTGAAGCGATCGCGCAGATTCTTGCGTTGCTCGAGGATGTCCTTGAGGAACTCGCGATCGGCGTCGCTGCGCATCATCGGCTCGATCAGGTCGATCTGGTTCATGGCGACGAGCTGCAGGATTTCGGTGCGCGGCTTGCCGGCCGCATCGCGCGGCAGCGCATGCACGATCTGGATGTGCTCGGGCGGCTTGACGCCCTTGGCTGCAGCAAGCTCGCTGCGCAGCGTCCTCTCCAGCGCGGACTGGTCGGCCTCGACGAACGCATAGAGTCCGACGCCGACGCGCCGGTCGGCAAAGGCAACGATCGCGGTGTCGCGCACATCCGGATTCCTGCGGATCAGATCGACCAGCACCGGGGCGTCGTTGACCAGCCGCCGGCCGCCGCCCTCGCGGTCGGTGAAATTGAAGATGCCGCGGGTCACAGCCTGATAGACCTTCTTGCCGGTCCTGAGCCAGATGCTGGCGACCGCCGACTTCTTGGCGAGCACCTTGCGCTCCTTCGGCGTCAACGCCTCCGGCGCGTAGCTGCGCTTGTGCTTCAAGAGATGCCGCAGATCCTCATAGGCCGCGATGCGGAACAGCCGGCTTCGGCTCTTGAAGCAGGCGGCGAGCTGGAAGTCGGTGAGGTAGGCGCGGCCGTCGCGGCCGACCAGCCAGTTCTGCTCCTTGGCGAGGTCGTTGTGGCAGATGCCGGCGCGATGCAGCTTGCGCAACGCCGCCTTGGCCGAGCGGAAATAGGCGACGTCGCCGTGCGGCTTCGCCAGATGCAGCGCCGCGCCGTCGATGAAGCCGCGCACCAGCGCGCGCTTGCCGGCCCACAGCAATTTGGGGCCGACATCGAGGTCGCGCGCCAGCGTCAGCGCGCGGCGCTCGCGCGAAAACAGATGCAGCGCGACAGCGAACGACCAGAACGGCACATGGTCGAGCCGGCGCAGCACGCCGTCGACCTCGCCGTCGTCGGCGCGGAAGCGGCCGCGCTCGACGGTCGAGAACACATCGCGCTTGAGCAGGACACCCTGGCGCCATCGCGCCGACAGGGTCGCGTCGTCGTCTTTCGGCAAGCTCATGATGGTCAGGCCGCCGCTGCAATACGCAGGTGCTCTGCGATCCAATGGTCGAGGTCGACGAGCGCCCGCGCGCTGATCGCTTGCTTCTTGGCGACCGTCTTCTCGTTGCCGCGCAGTCGCGAGCCGTCCGGTTTCTTGGTCGGAGGACTGGCCAGCGGCGGGAACAGACCGAAATTGATGTTCATCGGCTGGAACGAGCGCGGGCCGGATTCGATGGTTTCGATATGGCCGCCGGTGATGTGGCCGAGCAACGCGCCGAGTGCGGTCGTGGCCGGCGGCGGCGTCAGCGCGGCGCCGCGCGTGTCGGCGGCGGCGCAGAGCCCGGCAATCAGGCCGACGCTGGCCGACTCGACATAGCCCTCGCAGCCCGTCATCTGCCCGGCGAAGCGCAGCCGCGGCTGCGCGCGCAGCCGCAATTGCCCGTCGAGCAGCTTTGGCGAATTGAGGAAGGTGTTGCGATGCAGGCCGCCGAGGCGGGCGAATTCCGCCTGCTCGAGGCCCGGGATGGTGCGGAACACACGCTGCTGCGCGCCGTGCTTCAGCTTGGTCTGGAAGCCGACGATGTTGTAGAGCGTGCCGAGCTTGTTGTCCTGCCGCAGCTGGACGATCGCATAGGGCTTGACCGTCGGATTGTGCGGATTGGTCAATCCAACCGGTTTCATCGGCCCGTGGCGCAGCGTTTCGTGACCGCGTTCGGCCATCACCTCGACCGGCAGGCAGCCGTCGAAATAGGGCGTGTTGGTCTCCCAATCCTTGAAGTCGACCTTCTCGCCATCGAGCAGCGCCGCGACGAAGGCGTCATACTGCTCCTTGGTCATCGGGCAGTTGATGTAGTCGGCGCCGGTGCCGCCGGGGCCGACCTTGTCGTAGCGCGACTGAAACCAGGCCACCGACATGTCGATGGAATCCCTGTGCACGATCGGCGCGATCGCATCGAAGAACGCGAGCGCGCTCTCGTCGGTCAGCTGCCTGATGGCGTCGGCGAGCGGCGCCGAGGTGAGGGGACCGGTGGCGACGATGACGTTGCTCCAGTCGGCCGGCGGCAGGCCGGCGACTTCCTCGCGGCTGATCTCGATCAGCGGATGTTCGTTCAGCGCCTTGGTGACGGCGGCGGAAAAGCCGTCGCGGTCGACCGCCAGCGCGCCGCCGGCGGGCACCTGGTTGGTATCGGCCGAGCGCATGATCAGCGAGCCCAGCCGCCGCATCTCGGCGTGCAGCAGCCCGACTGCGTTGTTGGCGGCATCGTCGGAGCGGAAGGAGTTCGAACAGACCAGTTCGGCGCAGCCTTCGGTCCGGTGCGCCTCGGTCATCCGGTGCGGGCGCATTTCATGCAGGACGGCGCGGATGCCGGCATTGGCGACCTGCCAGGCGGCTTCCGAGCCGGCGAGCCCCGCGCCCACGATGTGCACGGGTTGGGAAGAGGATTGATGCGGTGTCATCGCGCAGCGTTAGCGCGTTTTGATTCCATATGCATCTGAAACCGCGCCAAAAACGATAACGCCCGCTGCAGGAGCGGGCGTTATCCGTTCATCAGATGGCTTGCGGCCGATTAGCCGTTGTAGGTACCGGCGGCAACGCGCGGAATGTCCGAGCGGTCGAGGCCGATATCGGCCAGTTCGCGATCGCTGAGCTGGGACAGTTCGCTGACATTGCGCTGATAATCCCGGAAAGCCTGGATCATGCGGATGAGCGAGAGCAACATGGTAGTCTCCTAGTAGTTCCGATTCAGCTTTTCAACGCCTCACCGTTGAAGTGAATATAGATGATATGGTGCAGCGCGGTAGTTGCAATGGTGCGATGCAGCTAGGCTCAAAACGCATGGCGGAGGTAAGCTTCGATTAACCGTTCCGGGTATCGCGGGCCGCTCTCCGGACGGACGTTCCAAGGAATCTGCATCTCCCGGAGAAATATTCCTGAGATCAGTAGGTTAATAGAATTTCAGCGTGTCTAAAGACTTTGCTTACGTGGTAATTAAGGACCGTTCAATCAACTTCTGGCGCACCCATTAGAGACGGATCACTTCGATGTGTTCCATGCGTGATTCGCATGCAGAATCGTGACATAAGAATGATCATTAGTTCATTGTATCATCTCGATGGTGCTGAATGATTGCAGCGTCAATCGGTCGCATTGACCCGAGAGGTAGTTCGATCCTGTGTCTACCTCATATTTGGCTTTCGATCGCGCAGATCGATTTGCTGATTATCGGAAGCGCACTTCGGTTGAAGTGAACAGCTGCAGCAAAGCTAATGCGGCGGCGCTTCCTTACGGACATGTAATCAAAACACTATGCAACGCATGCGCGATCCGCGCGCAACGCTCATCACATTTGGATCGCACGAAGTTCATTCTGAACGCTGCTGGGAACAGCGATAAATCGTTCTGCAGATTCCGCAATCACGCTGGTTTCTGTTCAAGAACAAAAGATGGAACATCTCATGATCAAGACATTGATCGCAGCAGCCACCGTAGCTGCCGTTGCTTACGCCGTCGCTCCCGCTCAGGCCGCACATCATCATCATGCGGGCCTCGGCTGCAGCGGTGACAACCTCGGCAAGACCGAAGCCGCTGTCGAAGCTATGGCCGACAACGAGGTCAAATTCGCGGCGGAGAAGGAAGTCTCGCTCGCCCAGGACGCGATGCTGAACAACAAGTGGGGCGCTTGCGGCGCGCACCTCAGCAAGGCTGCAGAAGCCAGCATGGCGAAGTAAGCTTTTGATCATGGCGATAAGGGCCGATTGCCTGGGGCGATCGGCCCTTTTTGATTCATCCGTGCAGCATCAGCGCTGATCGAACCAGCGCCGAAGTTCGGGCTTCTCGTCTTGGCTGTCGTTCCTGGCTCGCCGCTACGCAAGCCGGTACGAACTCCAAAGCGCTATGGCGCCTTGGCGAGTTGGGTCGCGAAGTAGCCGATCGTCCGAGCGTAAATCTCGCTCTTGTTCCACTGCTGGATCACCGCAAAATTCTCGCTGCCGGGCTCCCAGCCCTTGCCCTGCTTCCAGCCATGGCTCTTCAGGAAGTTCGCCGTCGACGCCAGCACGTCGGGCACGTTGCGCAGGAGATCGCGCTTGCCGTTGCCGTCGAAGTCGACCGCGAACTTGATGTAGGACGACGGCATGAATTGGGTCTGGCCGAGCTCGCCGGCCCAGGCGCCGCGCATCTCCTGCGGCGCAAGGTCGCCGCGCTCGACGATGCGCAACGCATCCATCAGCTCGGCCTTGAACATGTCGGAGCGGCGGCAATCATAGGCGAGCGTCGCCAGCGAACGCATGGTCGCAAACTTGCCGGTGTTGACGCCGAAATCGGTCTCCAGCCCCCAGATCGCGACCAGGATTTCACCCGGCACGCCATAGGCCTCCTCGATTCGCGACAACACCGAGCCGTAGCGCTTCATCATGTCGGAGCCGCGGTTGAGGCGCGGCGGCACCATGCGGCCGGAGAACTGCTCGAACGTCTGGCTGAACACCTGCTGCGAATGGTCGCGCGCCAGGATCGCCTTGTCCTGCGTGACGCCATTCAGCCCGGCCTGGATCGCGTTCTGCGAAATGCCCTTCGCCGCAGCCTCCTTCTTGAAATCGTCGAGCCAGGACTCGAACGTGCCCGTGCCACACGGGGCGGCGAGCGCGGACGCCGTCGAGGTCACGAGCCACGCCCCGATGGCGAGCGTGCGAAGGGAAAGGTGAGAGGTCATCAGGCAATTCACTCCGGAGTCTGCGATGTTATCGATTGGTCGCGGAATCCGGCGGTATGTTCGCGGCAACAGCGGCCAAAACAAGGCTCTTGATCGATCGATCTATCTCAGATGGCACTGGCAATTGCCACGCCAATCTCACCCCATTTGACGGTCAGGACAACAAAACCGCCGGCCAAGCATCGGCCGACGGTTGCTTTGACGTTCACGAGTTCACGTTCGGCCAGCACTTACCCGCGATCGCTGCGCCGCCACGGGAACAGGTTGGCGGGGAAGTCCGCGGCCGGCTTGCGCTCGCGGGGCTCGGGAATCACCGGCCGCGCATTCGGATCCTTGACGATGACCTCGCGATAGAGATGCCAGGTGGCGTGACCAAGCAGCGGGATCACGACGGCAAGCCCGAGGAAGAACGGGATCGAGCCGAGCAGCAGCAGCACCGCGACGATCAGGCCCCAGGCGGCCATCGGCACCGGGTTCTGTGCCACGGCGCGCATCGACGTCACCATCGCTTCGCCGGCGGTTGCCTGGCGGTCCAGCATCATGGGGAAGGCGACCACGCTGATGCACAGCGCCACGAGCGCGAACAGGAAGCCGACACTGCAGCCGACCACGATCAGCCACCAGCCTTGCGGGGTGGTCAGCACGCGCGCGGCAAAATCGGGAATGTTGGCGGCGGTCTCATAGCCGAACACCGCCGTGTAGATCGCCTGGGCGGTCGCGATCCAGGTCACGAACAGCGCGAACAGCAGCGTTCCGACCCCGAGCATCGCGCCGAATGACGGCGACCGGAATACCTCCAGGGCATCCCATGCGGATGCTTCCCCGCCATCCTCGCGGCGGCGGCTCATCTCGTAAAGACCGATCGCGGCAAACGGGCCGAGCAGGGCAAAGCCCGCGGCCAGCGGAAACAGCAGGGGCAACACGGAATAACCGTGCACGGCGCGCGCCAGCACGAGGCCGAGCACCGGATAGATCAGACAAAGGATGATGGCGTGGCTTGGCACCGCCTTGAAGTCTTCCCAGCCGAGACGCAGCGCATGATGCAAATCGGACAGGCCGATGGTGCGGATGACAGGCGCAGATGCGGCGCCGCTCTGCGTCATCGATGTGACATTGCCTTGGTATTGACTGGCCATGGTCGTTGTCTCCCTCTGGACGGTCGCATTTTGCGCCCGGCGCGCGAGCACAAACGTACCGGCTCTCGAAACGATCACGATCAAGCCAGACGCGAAAGACAAAGCAGGGAACTGGCCGTGTCGCGAACTGTGCATTGAGGCTACTCCCAAACCGCGCCAAAAGCACTCACGCTTAAGTGAAATGTCGCATTGGCAGGCTATGGTGGGGGCGATACACTTTGTCGGCGACCTCGGTCAGGCGTCCCAGCGCCGTCTGGCCTTCACATCTCAACTCTCTTGGGAGCGAACGATGAGCATTTTCGGAAAAATCATGGGCGCGATCTTCGGCAGCAGCGCGAGTGCTGCGCCCGCCGGCGGCACCACCACAGCTCCCGCCGGTGGATCCGGCAGCACGTCGCCGTCTCCCGCCGCAGTGCCCGCCGGTGCGGCGCCCGCCCAGTCCGTTGACGTCGCCCCGATCCTCGACAAGGCGGTCGCCGCGAAGGGCGAGAAGCTCGAGTGGCGGACCTCGATCGTCGACCTGATGAAGGCGCTCGACATCGATTCCAGCCTGTCGGCCCGCAAGGAGCTCGCCAAGGAGCTCGGCTATTCCGGCGACACCAGCGATTCCGCCAGCATGAACATCTGGCTGCACAAGCAGGTGATGGGCAAGCTCGCCGCCAATGGCGGCAAGCTGCCTCCGGACATCAAGCACTGACGGGATCATCATCCCGCGCACGGCCAGGGCCAGCGCCAGCGCGGGCCCTTTTTTATGCGGCGGCGAACATCTATAGATCGGCCAACAACAAGGAGAACGCTCATGACTGATCTCGACCGCCGGACCATGCTTGCGACCGGCGCCTTCGCACTGGCAGGCGCCGCCGCGCAATCCGCGCCGGCCCATGCGCAGGCCGGACCGAAGGCGATATTTCCGGTCCCGGCGGTGACGATCCCGATCGTCGGCGAGGCCGAGGTGTTCCAGGTCCGCCGCATCTACTGCATCGGCCGCAACTATGCGGCGCACGCGATCGAGCGCGGCTCCGACCCGACCCGCGAGCCGCCGTTCTTCTTCCAGAAGCCGACCGACGCGATCCAGAATGTCGCCGTTGGTACCGTCGCCGATCATCCCTATCCCTCGCTGACCAAGAACTACCACCACGAGGTCGAGCTGGTCGCGGCGCTGAAATCCGGCGGCACTAACATCCAAGCCGACAGGGCGCTCGATCACGTCTATGGCTACGCGCTCGGGCTCGACATGACGCGGCGCGATCTGCAGAACGGCATGGCCGCGGAGAAGAAGCCGTGGGAGATCGGCAAGAGCTTTGACCACGCGGCGGTGCTCGGGCCGATCCATCCGGCTGATAAGACCGGCCACTTCACGCAAGGCGCGATCTCGCTCGCGATCAACGGTACGGTGCGGCAGAGCTCCGATCTGAAGAACATGATCTGGAGCGTAGCCGAGCAGATCGCAAAGCTGTCCGAGGCGTTCGAGCTGAAGGCCGGCGACATCATCTATTCCGGCACGCCGGAGAATGTCGGCCCGGTCGTCAAGGGCGACGTGCTGCTTTGCAAGCTCGAGGGCTTGCCGGACATGTCGATCAAGATCGTCTGACGGACAAGGCGCTAGCCCGCGAGATCCGCATATTCCGGATGCTTGCTGAGATAGTCCACCACGAAGCTGCAGCCGGCGATCACCTTGTGGCCGTCGGCGCGGATCAGCTCCAGCGCTCCCTTGACCAGCTCCGATGCGATGCCGCGGCCGCGCAGGGCGCGGGGCGTCTCGGTGTGGGTGATGATCACGGCCGAGGGCGTCTGCCGGTAGTTCGCAAAGGCGAGACCACCCTCGGTGTCGAGTTCGAAGCGCCTCTCGGCCTTGTTGTCGCGGACGGCAGCCATCGCAAAATCCCGGTTGATTCACAGGCCCTGATCTAAGCGCGTGAACCCACCGGTGCAAAGCCGCGACCAACCCGCAAATTGGCATTTGTGGATTGACGATATGCGCATTTTGGCCTGCCTGACCGCGGCATTGCTCGGCGCCGCCCTGACACTGCCAAATCCTCCGCAAGCCGCCGCCGGCGACGATCCGAACTGGCAGGCCTGCGTCGGCCTGACGACGGCACCTAGCGACCGTGTGACGGCCTGCAACGCCGTAATCGACGGCAAGACCGAGACCGGCAAGCGGCTGGCCGGGGCCTATTGCAACCGCGGCCACGGCCTGACCGAGAAGCGCGAGCTCGACGCCGCGCTCGCCGACCTCAACGAGGCGATCAAGCTCGATCCTGCCTACGCCTGCGCCTATTCCAATCGCGGCCGCGTCTACGCCTTCAAGCGCGATCTCGATCATGCGCTGGCCGACTACGACGAGGCGATCCGTATCGATCCGACCTTCGCGCTGGCCTACAATAATCGCGGCGACGCCTGGGCTACCAAGGGCGATCTCGACCGTGCGCTGGCCGATTTCAGCCTCACCATCAAATACAATCCGCAGCTCGCGACCGCCTATGGCAATCGGGGCTTTGCCTATTTCCGCAAGCGCGATGCGGCGCATGCGATCGCCGACTACACCGCCGAGATCAAGCTCGAGCCCAACGTGCTCGCCTATATCAACCGTGGCAACGTCTATCGCGACATCAATCAGCTCGACCGCGCCGCGGCCGACTATGGCGAGGCCGCGCGGATCGCGCCGACGGACGCGCGCGGCTGGCGCAACCGCGGCCTGATCCGCCTCTATCAGGACGACATCAAGGGCGGAATCGCCGATTACGACAAGGCGCTGCAATACGATCCGAATGACGCCTATTCCTGGAGCAACCGCGGGCTGGGCAAGATGCAGCTTGGCGACAAGAAGGGGGCCGCGGCCGATTTCCGCAAGGCGCTCGAACTGCGCCCGGATCTCAAGACCGCCCAGGAGGCGCTGGAGCGCCTCGGCGCGGCGCGGTGAGGTTCGACGCGGTCGGCCGGCGCTTCTGCGGCGTCGCACACAGCCCGCCAGGGCCTTGCGGGCCGATACGGTTCGATTAGGTTTGATATCAGACATACGCCCCTGAAGCGGCCGGATGGTCGACTGATATGGAGTGGCCGCTGACGTATGCCCCTTGTCGCAAGGAGGTTGGTCATGTCGAACAATCGTTTCTTCAACACACATCGCCCCTGGGAGGATTGGGTCGGCATGCTGCTCGGCGTGCTGATCATGGTCTCGCCCTGGTTTCCGATGCAGGTGAGCGGCGCCGTCGATATCGAGCGCAGCCATCTCGTCCTCAACAGCTTCATGGTCGGCATGCTGGTACTGGGCGTCTCCCAGCTCGAATATGTCGCACTGCATCGCTGGGAGGAGGTGGCGAGCATCCTGCTCGGCCTCTGGCTGATGATATCGCCGTTGGTCTTTGGCTACTCCGAAGACCAGGCGCTGCAGTTCTGGCACATCCTGCTCGGCGCGCTGGTCGCCGTGATCGGCGCGTTGCAGCTCTGGCAGGACTGGAACCTGAGCGAGCAGGAACTGGCCAGGCATCCGCAGTAGCGGTCCGGCCCAAGACCAACGGATTGACCGCCGCCGCGGTATCATGGCGCTGCGGCGGTCGGGCCTTGCCGAAGGCTGCGGCTTGGCGATAAACCGGACAGCACCATCCCCTTGCGGCGCTTGAAGACGCCCGGTTCTGACCGAGGAAATACCCGATGACCGTCCTGATCCTGCCCAGTCTGTTGTGCGTGTCGACGGGGCAGCAATGAGCGGGGAGGCTTCGACCGCGCCGCGCGGCGGGATCGCGCGGGTGTCGCGCCGGGTGATGAACCTGGCCTACATCCTGACCCAGAACGCCCGCCGCCACGGCGATCGGCCCGGCTTCATCTGGAACGAGAAGGCCTGGTCGTGGCGCCATATCGACCAGAACGTCTCGGCGCTGGCGGCGGCGCTCGCCGCGCGCGGCATCGTCAAGGGCGACCGTATCCTGGTGCATTCCAGGAACTGCGACGAGATGTTCTGGTCGATGTTCGCGGCCTTCCGGCTCGGCGCGGTCTGGGTGCCGACCAATTTCCGCCTGATGCCGGACGAGGTCGCCTATCTGGCAGCAGCCTCGGGCGCCCAGGCGTTTCTGTGCCACAGCGATTTCCCCGAGCACGCCAAGGCGGCCACCAATCCCGCGCTCGAATTCGTCTGGCGGATCGGTGAGGAGGGCACGTTCGGCGAGGCGACGCTCGGCGACGTCATCGCCAAACACGCCGGCGCTGCGGTTGAGAACGTCGCGGTCGAGTACGACGACCCCTGCTGGTTCTTCTTCACCTCCGGCACCACCGGCCGCTCCAAGGCCGCGGTCTTGACCCATGGCCAGATGGCCTTCGTGATCACCAACCATCTCGCCGACCTGATGCCCGGCACCACCGAAGACGACGCCTCGCTGGTGGTGGCACCGCTGTCGCATGGCGCTGGCGTGCATCAGCTGGTGCAGACCGCGCGCGGCGTGCCGACCATCCTGCTGCCGTCGGAGAAGTTCGACATCGCGGAGGCGTTCCGCCTGATCGCCAAGCACCGTGTCAGCAACATGTTCACGGTGCCGACCATCCTGAAAATGATGGTCGAGCATCCCGCTGCCGACCAGCATGATCATTCCTCGCTGCGCTACATCATCTATGCCGGCGCGCCGATGTATCGCGAGGACCAGAAGGCGGCGCTGAGCAAGTTCGGCGGCGTGCTGGTGCAGTATTTCGGGCTCGGCGAGGTCACCGGCAATATCACCGTGCTGCCGCCGGGCCTGCATGATCCCGAGGACGGGCCGCATGCGCGGATCGGCACCTGCGGCTTCGAGCGCACCGGCATGCAGGTATCGATCCAGGGCGACGACGGAAGCGAGCTAAAGCCGCACGAGACCGGCGAGATCTGCGTGATCGGCCCCGGCGTGTTCGCCGGCTATTACGACAACCCCGAGGCCAACGCGAAGGCGTTTCGCGACGGCTGGTTCCGCACCGGCGATCTCGGCCACATCGACGAGGAGGGCTTTGTCTACATCACCGGCCGCGCCTCGGACATGTACATCTCCGGCGGCTCCAACATCTATCCGCGCGAGATCGAGGAGAAGCTGCTGACGCATCCCGCGGTCGGCGAGGTCGCGGTGCTCGGCGTGCCCGATCCGTTCTGGGGCGAGGTCGGCGTCGCCGTCTGTGTCGCGCGCGAGGGGACCGAGGCGGTCGCGGAGGCCGAGCTTGCCGCCTATCTCGCGCCAAAAGTGCCGCGCTACAAGATGCCGAAGCGCTTCTTCTTCTGGGAGGCGCTGCCGAAGTCCGGTTATGGCAAGGTGCCGAAGCGACTGATCCGCGACGAGCTCGAGGCGCGCGGGTTGCTCGAGGTGATTGCCAAATCGACGGGCGCTTGAGGCGATGCGCAGCATCGCCCAGCCCGGCGCTCCCATCCCCGAGCGCATCCAGTGGGTCGCCGCGCGCGGCCGCGCCTTTTCATTCGTGCTGGAAGCCGGCATTCCCTTGCTCGAGGCCGTGCGCCGCGGCTTTGCGGCGGAAGGATTTGCCGGCGGCGTGCTGAGCGCGAAGGCCGGCGCGCTCGGCCCGTTCGCCTATGTGATGCCGGCGCTGTCGAAGGACGGCGTCAACGCTGCGTTCTACAGCGACACGTTCCGTCCCGACGGCGTGACGCGGCTCAAGCTCGCGGCGCTGACCTTTGGCGAACGTGACGGCGCGCCGTTCTTTCACTGCCACGGATTGTGGACCGAGGCCGACGGCCGTTGCAACGGTGGCCACATGCTGCCGGAGGAGACCATCGTCGCCGAGCCGTTCGAGGTGAATGCGTTCGGGATCGACGGCGCGACGTTTCTGGCGGAGCCCGACAGCGAGACCAATTTCAAGCTGTTCGGTCCGGTCGCAACCGAGCCGCGCGGGGCGAAGGCGACGCGCCATGCCTACGCGTTGCGGCTGCGGCCGAACCAGGATTTTGCCTGCGCGCTGGAGGGCTTTTGCCGCCAGCACGGCATTTTGCGCGCGCGGGTGCATGGCGGTGTCGGCTCGACCATCGGCGCCATCTTCACCGACGGCCACAGCGTGGTGCCGTTCGCGACCGAGCTTGCGCTGACCGCAGGCGAGATCGCGCCTGATGCGGATGGCCGGCTGCACGCCGAGCTTGACATCGCGCTGGTCGACTATCTAGGCGGCATCGCCGAGGGACACCTGGTGCGCGGCGACAATCCGGTGCTGATGACGATGGAGCTGGCGCTCGAGGTGCTGGAAGAGACGGAGCGGCCGTAGGGGTGGGGTGAGCTTTCTCCCCACGGTCGTCCCGGCGAAGGCCGGGACCCATACTCCGCAGCAGTTGTTGGAGAGGGACTCGTCCTTCCAGCGTCGCGCAACAATAGTCATTCGGTTATGGGTCCCGGCTCCCGTGCGCAATTGCGCACTAGGCCGGGACGACATCGAATTTGTTGCGCGGTCTGCGAGTAGAACGTTGCTTCGGAAGCGAGGTCTATTGGAATGGCGTGGGGATATGGTTTCGCTTCCGAACCGCGGGGAGTTCGAAGCGCTGGCTGATTTCAATCCGGCTATCTGCAACGAAAGTCGCAAACGGCGTAACCCACTTGCGCGCCGTAGCGCGCTTGAAACGTAAGCCCGCGGCCGACTAGAATTGCGAGAAAGGGGGGCGTCCTGCGGTAGGAGGCTCGTCGATGACGCCACGTTTTGCTTTGATCGTTTTTTCAATTGTATTTGGCTTGGCCGTTACATTCGCCGCGATCACGACGTCCAGGCATATTACGGCTTCTCAGGCTGCCACCACCGCGCGCGCAACTTGATCGGAGAGGCCACGGGGCAAGCGCCGCCTGGTCAACTCAGGCGACGACGCCCGTCTGAGGGCCTCAGGGCGAAGCCCGCGCTCAGCGTAGGCAGCTGTTATGAACGGTTCGTATACCGGCGGGCAATGCGACCGTGGTTCCCTTAGAACGAAGCGTATGCGTTTCGAAACGCAATCGCGCCGGCAATTGAGCGCGGCCGCGTGCGCACGGCATGGCCGTCGTTGCCGCTCTGTATGATCCACTGACCGTTCTGCTGGCCCACGATCTTGCCGACGTGGTGACGCCAAACCACGATCGTGCCGACCGAAGGGCCACCCGCATTGCTGCCGTATCGCGCCCAGGATCGTGCCAGATTGAACTGTGGACCCGGATCGCTACCGACCTGGGTGCGCATGAACCATCCGCACCACGCGGCTGGGCGGCCGGAATGTGCATGATGCCGATGACGGTGATGGCCGCGGGCTTCGGCGGCAGAAGAAGCAAGGGCCGAAAGCACGGCAACCGCAGTCAGAAGTTTACGCATTACAAAGTCCTTCTTGTTGTTGGTAGAGGATCCTTGGTGTGGGGAGGGGCGCAGCGATAATCTGCGATTGGTAGCGAAGGGACCGCATCGGTCCGGCGACGCTCGCGAGGCGGGAACATGGCCCGCTCAGGCCTTTAAGAAATGGGCTATGGCCAAAATATGGCCGGGGTTCCGCGCCCGGCGCGTGTCTGCCACCATATCGTTCCCGTTACGTTCTTGACGGTGCCTTGGCCATCTGAGACCTTGGTTGGCGCGGCCGCTGAGCGCTGGGAGGCAGGACGAATGGCCAGAGGACGAAACCGCCTGATCAACATGCCCGCGCCATACCTGCGGCGGGTCTGGCTCGACCCCGCGCGTATTCCCAACCGCAAGGCCTACCCGTTCGTGCTGCCGCTGCTGCGCGACGATTTCGAGCTGAGCTTCGACAAGGCTATTACCATCATCGTCGGCGAGAACGGCACCGGCAAGTCGACGCTGCTCGAGGGGATCGCCGTGCTGGCCGGCTATGACGACGCCGGCGGCGGCAAGGGCTACATGCCGGTCGATCACGGCAACGCGGTCGAGAAGATGGGCGGCTCGCTTGCGACCGCGCTCCGCGCGAGCTGGCTGCCGAAAATCACCAAAGGCTGGTTCTTCCGCGCCGAGAGCTTCTTCTCGGTCGCCAGATATCTCGACTCCGTCGCCAGTCCCTATGCCGACTTTCTATCGCATTCGCATGGCGAGGGCTTTCTGCGCTTCTTCGAGGAGCGTTGCCAGCGGCAAGGCATCTTCATCTTCGACGAGCCGGAATCCGCGCTGTCGCCGTCGCGCCAGATCGAATTCCTCAAGCTGCTGCACCGGATGAACGGCACCGGCCACTGCCAGGTGATCATGGCCACGCATTCGCCGGTCCTGATGGCCTATCCGAACGCCACGCTGTTGCGGCTCACCAAGTACGGGCTCGAGCCGGTGAACCTGAAGGACACGGATCACTACAAGGTCATGCGCGAATTCTGCGACGACCCGAAGGGGTTCGTCGACGCGGCGATCGCCGAGTGAGGGTGACAGGCAGGCTTGCCTCCCGGGGAAGAAGGAGCCCGCGACTTCGCTCTGGTGCTAGCAGGCGGTCCCCGATCCGGTCTAAACCTCGACCCATAAGCTTCGGCACGCGCTTGGCGGCAGACCGACAGATCAGGGAGACGACATGAGGAGAGCGATCGCGAAGGTTGGCGTCGTGGTGGCGGCGTTGGCCGTGCTAGGGGCCGCCTGGGCCCACGGGCCGACCCGGCAGAAGGTGCGGGAATCCATCGAGATCGACGCGCCGCAGGCCAAGGTGTGGGCGGTGATCGGCAATTTCCAGGACATGAGCTGGCTTCCCGGCGTCAGCAAAACCGAGGGCGAGAAGGGCAACGAGATCGGCGCCACGCGGCGGCTGACGCTTTCGCCCGGCGCCACCGTCGACGAGGAGCTCTACAAATACGAGCCCGAGATGATGAGCTATTCGTACCGGATCACGGCGGTCGACGTGAAGGTGCTGCCGGTCACCAATTATTCCTCGACGCTGTCGCTGTCGCCGGCGCCCGGCGGCAAGACGAAGCTGGAATGGACCGGCGCGTTTTACCGCGGCTTTCCGAACAACGACCCGCCGCCGGAACTGAGCGACGAAGCCGCGGTGAAGGCGGTGAGCGGGCTCTACCGCACCGGCCTTGAGGCGTTGAAGAAGAAGATCGAGAGCGGCAGCTGAGCATGCGGGCGATCGTTGTCGCGGCGCTGCTTGGCCTCGGCGCAGCCCATGCCGAGGAGGCGTTCGTCACCAACCAGCTCAGCGACGATCTCACGGTGGTCGATCTCGCGACGTCGAAACCGGTCGCGACCATCGCGATCGGCGGCAAGCCGGCCGGCGTCGCCGTCAGCAATGACGGCCGCTTCGCCTATGTGACGTGCCCCGACGCCAAGGCGCTGACCGTGGTCGACGCGTCAGCGCGCAAGGTGGTCGGCCGGGTCGATGTCGGCGGCGGGCCGCTCGGCATCGCGGTCGCGCCCGACGGGGCAACGGTCTATGTCGCCAACTGGTACGCCGCCGCGGTACGGGTGATCGATGCCAGGGAACAGCGGGTCGTCGCCAGCATCGCGGTCGGCGCATCGCCGTCTGGGCTCGCGGTGACGCCGGACAGGCGCTTGCTGCTCTCGGCGGACCGCGACGACGACAGCGTGTCTGTTATCGATACCTCGACGCGGGAGCGGAGAGGGATCGTGAAGGTCGGCACCCGTCCGTTCGGCGTCACCATCGATGCCGAGGGCAAGCGTGCCTATACCGCCAATGTCGGCTCCAACGACGTCTCCGTGATCGACATCGCCACCGCGCGTGAAATCGGCCGCGTCCATGTCGGCCTGCGCCCCTATGCCGTGGCGCTGGCGCAGGGCCGCGGTTTCGTCACCGACCAGTATGACGGCAAGGTCAGCGTGTTCGACCTCGCGACCTTGCAGCCGTTGAAGCGGATCAATGTCGGCGATTACCCCGAAGGCATCGAGGCGACGGCGGACGGCAAGCGGATCGTGGTCGCGAACTGGGAGAGCAACACGCTCAGCGTGATCGATGCCGCCGAGCTGAAGGTCGTGGGCGAGATCAAGGTCGGCGACGGGCCAAGGGCGTTTGGGGCGTTTCTCAGAAGGACGGAGTAGGGCGGTGCTGGCGGAGTAATGTACCGATAGCGCTGCGAATTCGGTGCCAGCCGTTTGGCCAATTCACCCAACACGCGTCATGCCCGGGCTTGTCCCGGGCATCCACGTCTTGGCTTCTGCAGCAAGTAAGACGTGGATGGCCGGGACGTAGGCGAGCGGAAGCGACGCCGTCCTTCGGACGGCTATGCCCGGCCATGACGGATGTGGGAACACCGGCGCAACGCTCCTTGATGCCACACGCGATACAGGGCGGGTTTGCCGCACCGCGGTAGACACGATCTCTGCACGCCCGGTGAGCGCCAATGCTATAATCTCGGCCGAACAAGGGAAGACAGGGAGGATGCCATGCATCATACCTTGGTGCCCAGCGACCGCGTCGAGCATGTCTGCGTGTTCGGACGCGACGGCACGAAGCTCGGATCGATCGAGCGGCTGATGCTCGACAAGGTGAGCGGAACAGTGGCCTACGCCGTGATCAAGACCGGCGGCGTGCTGAGTACCCACCACCACTTTCCCGTCAGATGGACCGCGCTGCGATTTGATCCCGAGCGGCAGGCCTTCGAGGCCGAGGTGACGCTGGAGGACCTGCGCACAGGGCCGTCCGAGTTGGACGGCGACGCGTTCGACTGGGGCGACCGCTACACGCACCCGAATTACTGGGCGGTGTAGCGAGAAGCTGAGGTTGTCCGAACGTCGTAGCCCGCATGAGCGAAGCGACATGCGGGATCAGCTGTCATCGTTGACAGCAGGTCCCCGGATATCGCTTCGCTCATCCGGGCTACTTGCTTGCTATACGATCGCGGCAAGTCGTTCCCTGATGTCGCGGTAACTTGACCCTATGACGCCGAGCTTCGGATGATACCGCAGTCCGGATACCTCTTTGTCCGCGGCAGCAAGAGCCGTGCGTGCGGCGTTCCTGGCCGAGTCGGTCAGTCCGCAAGCACTCTGAATGAGGGCGCGGCTGCCGTAGAAGCGGAACGCAGTAACTGGAAACAATGGTGGTTGACTTCCGAACTCATCAAGTATCGCGAGGGCCGTCTCGTAGTAGTTCGAGAGTTCGTTTGTCGCGACGATCCACACAAAATCAAGCCATGCCCATGTCTGATTATTTGGCTTGATGCGCATCGTCTGGATCGCGCGTTCATAGTACGCGAGGGCGCCCTCAATGTCCCCCGACGCGGCAAGACAGTCGGCTTTTGCGGAGAGCGCTTGTACGAATCTGATCGAATCTGAGTAACGATCGATCACGTAGTCGAAATGCTTTATCGCGCTGGCGTAGTATTGAGGACCTGTCTCCAATAGCGTGAAGCCTTGGATAAAGACATACTGCGGCCGATTTTGTTCTCGCGCTTTGCGCAAGCGGTGCCAAAATTCGGTCTGATCTTCTTGCGACCAAGATTGCCTTCGGAACCAGTCAACACCCATAAGACCAAGCCAGAAGTGTTTTGACGCCTTGGGACATCAGGGATCCCAATCTACTCCGCCGCCTCGCTCGCGCTGCTCTTCCTCGGCTTGCTGTTGGCCTTCTTCAGCACCGGCGCCAGGAATTTGCCGGTGTAGCTGCGCGGCGCCTTGACGATGTCCTCGGGCGGGCCCCAGGCGACGATCTCGCCGCCGCCGTCGCCGCCTTCGGGGCCGAGGTCGATCACCCAGTCGGCGGTCTTGATGACCTCGAGATTGTGCTCGATCACCACCACCGTGTTGCCTTGGGCGACCAGCTCGTGCAGCACCTCGAGCAGTTTTGCCACGTCGTGGAAGTGCAGGCCCGTCGTCGGCTCGTCCAGGATGTAGAGCGTGCGGCCGGTGGCGCGCTTTGACAGCTCCTTCGCCAGTTTGACGCGCTGGGCTTCGCCGCCTGAGAGCGTGGTGGCCTGCTGGCCGACATGGATGTAGTCGAGGCCGACGCGGTGCAGGGTCTGGAAGGTCTCGCGCACCCGCGGCACCGCCTTGAAGAATTCGGCGGCTTCCTCGACCGTCATGTCGAGCACGTCGGCGATGCTCTTGCCCTTGAACAGCACCTCCAGCGTCTCGCGGTTGTAGCGCTTGCCCTTGCAGGTGTCGCAGGTGACGTAGACGTCGGGCAGGAAGTGCATCTCGATCTTGATGACGCCGTCGCCCTGGCAGGCTTCGCAGCGGCCGCCCTTGACGTTGAAGGAGAAGCGCCCGGGCTCGTAGCCGCGCGCCTTCGCCTCCGGCAGGCCGGCGAACCATTCGCGGATCGGCGTGAAGGCGCCGGTATAGGTCGCGGGGTTCGAACGCGGCGTGCGGCCGATCGGCGACTGGTCGATGTCGATGATCTTGTCGATGTGCTCGAGGCCCTCGATGCGGTCGTGCGGTGCGGCGCCTTCGCTGGCGTTGTTCAGCTTGCGGGCGATCGCGCGGTACAGCGTATCGATCAGCAATGTCGACTTGCCGCCGCCGGAGACGCCGGTGACGCAGGTGAACAGGCCGAGCGGGATTTCGGCCGAGACGTTCTTCAGATTGTTGCCGCGGGCGTTGATCACCTTGATGGTGCGGCGGTGGTTCGGCGGCCGCCGGTCCGGGATCGCAACCGACAGCTCGCCGGTCAGATATTTGCCCGTCAGCGATTTCGGGTTGCGCATGATCTGGTCGGGCGTGCCTTCGGCCACGATGTGGCCGCCATGCATGCCGGCGCCGGGGCCGATGTCGAGCACGTAGTCGGCAAGCCGAATGGCGTCCTCGTCATGCTCGACCACGATCACGGTGTTGCCGAGGTCGCGGAGCCGCTTCAACGTGTCGAGCAGCCGGGCATTGTCGCGCTGGTGCAGGCCGATCGAGGGTTCGTCCAGCACATAGAGCACGCCTGTCAGCCCCGAACCGATCTGCGACGCCAGGCGGATGCGCTGGCTCTCGCCGCCCGACAGCGTGCCGGAGGAGCGCGACAGCGTCAGGTAATTCAGGCCGACGTCGAGCAGGAAGGTCAGGCGCTCGCGGATCTCCTTGAGAATACGCGCGGCGATTTCGTTCTGCTGCGCGTTCAGTGCCGCCGGCACCGTCTCGAACCATTCGCCGGCGCGCCTGACCGAGAGCTCCGAGATCTCGCCGATATGCTTGCCGCCGATCTTGACGCACAGCGCCTCGGGCTTCAGCCGATAGCCGTTGCAGCCGGCGCAGGGCACGTCGGAGAAATATTTGCCAAGCTCCTCGCGCGCCCACTCGCTCTCGGTCTCGCGGTAGCGGCGGTTGATGTTGGTGATGACGCCCTCGAACGGCTTCTTGGTGTCGTAGGAGCGGACGCCGTCCTCATAGGAGAACTTGATCTCGTCGTCGCCGGAGCCATGCAGCAGCGCGGCCTGCACCTTCTTGGGCAGGTCCTTCCACTTGGTGTCGAGCGTGAACTTGTAGTGCTTGCCGAGCGCGGTCAGGGTCTGGATGTAATAGGGCGAGGAGGATTTCGCCCAGGGCGCGATCGCGCCCTTGCGCAAGGTCAGCTCCTTGTCGGGGATGACGAGGTCCTCGTCGATATGCTGCTCGACGCCAAGGCCGCCGCAGGCAGGACACGCGCCATAGGGGTTGTTGAAGGAAAAGAGTCTGGGTTCGATCTCGGGGATCGTGAAGCCCGAAACCGGACAGGCGAATTTTTCCGAGAACAGGATGCGTTCGGGGCCGCTCTTGTCGTGGATCTTTGCGGTCTTCTTCCTGTCCTCTTTCTTCTCGTCCTGCGCGGCCGCCGGCGCGTCGGCATATTCGATCACGGCGAGGCCCTCGGCGAGCTTCAGTGCTGTCTCGAAGCTCTCCGCGAGGCGCTGCGAAAGGTCGGGGCGCACCACGATGCGGTCGACCACGACGTCGATATCGTGCGGGAATTTCTTGTCGAGCGCCGGCGCCTCCGACAGCTCGTAGAAGGTGCCGTCGATCTTGACGCGCTGAAAACCCTTCTTGAGGTACTCGGCGAGCTCCTTCCTGTACTCGCCCTTGCGGCCGCGCACGACCGGCGCCAGCAGATAGAGGCGGGTGCCTTCCGGCAGCGCCAGCACGCGGTCGACCATCTGCGAGACGATCTGGCTTTCGATCGGCAGCCCCGTGGCTGGCGAATAGGGCACGCCGACGCGCGCCCACAACAGGCGCATGTAGTCGTAGATCTCGGTGACGGTGCCGACCGTGGAGCGCGGGTTCTTCGACGTGGTCTTCTGCTCGATCGAGATCGCAGGAGACAGGCCGTCGATCTGGTCGACGTCGGGCTTCTGCATCATCTCAAGGAATTGCCGCGCATAGGCCGACAGCGACTCGACGTAGCGTCGCTGGCCTTCGGCATAGATGGTGTCGAATGCGAGCGACGACTTGCCGGAGCCGGACAGGCCGGTGAACACCACCAGTCTGTCGCGCGGAATCTCGACGTCGATGTTCTTCAGATTGTGTTCGCGCGCGCCGCGGATCGTGATGGCGCGCGATGAGGAGCCGGCGTTCTGTTGGCGCTTCGCCTTGAGCACTTCATCCATTGCGACAATTCCGGGCGCATGATCGGGCGCCTTTTGGGCGCGCATCGCCGGTGCTGCCGGGACCTTGCGCCGATGGGTGAGAAGACTGGAACGTAGGAAGAACGGCGGCAGATTTCCAGTGCTGAGTCGTCTCCATCAACGGATAGTTTGCCCGATGGCAGCAGCCGTCAGCAGGGCTGGTTCCGGCAACGAAAAAGGCCGGCGTTAGGCGCCGGCCTTCCGTGTGAGGTCGTAGCGAAACGACCAGTCCCTGGCTCAGTACTTGGCGACGATCGGGCCGCCGAAGTGATAGTTCACGCCGAACTGGACGCTGTGCAGGTTGAGGTCGCCGGAGGGCACGCCGAAGTAGTTTTCGCTGCTCAGGCTGCGATACAGGTACTCGCCCTTGATCGACCACTGCGGCGCGATGAAGGCTTCGATGCCAGCGCCGACGGTCCAGCCGGAGTGGAAGTTGCTCTGCGAGGTAGTCAGGCCGAAGCCGCTAAGGATAATCTTGTTGTCGATCCAGGCATAGCCACCGGTGCCGTAGAACAGCACCTTGTCGACCGCGAAGCCGAGGCGGCCGCGCACGGTGCCGAGCGCGTCGATCTTGCTCGTCGCGGTGATGCCAAAGCCGGTGGCGGAGGCATTGACGTCAGCCCAGGCGCCGTCGGCCTCAAGGCCGTACACGATGTTGCTGGCCTGCCAGTTGTAGCCGATGGTGCCGCCACCGAAGCCGCCTTCCATCTTCGGATTGCCGGAATCCTCGCTGGCATAGCCACCGAAGCCGCCGATGTAGAAGCCGGTCCAGTTGTAGATCGCGGCCGGCGGCGGAGCCTTCACGTAGGGGGCGCGTGCAGCCATGTCGGCGGCCATCGCAGGTGCAAAAGTGCTCAGTGCGAGCATGCCGGCCGATGCCAGCAAAACATTCCTGATTTTCAAAGTCCGAGTCCCGTTTTCTTGCCCATTTTCTTGTCCCTCCAAACATTGGAGGGAGCGTCACGGGAATGTTGCGTGACGAGCAAAAGTTTCTACACAGAAATCGCGGAGGTTGTGTAACCGGGAAACCACAATGCACGGAAAACGAGCGCGCGAGGTGCGCACGTACCAATAGGAGAGCCGGCGCGAGGCTGGCTCCGGTCTCCGATGCTATGGACCGGGGCGTTCGGCCGTTCGATCGCGCAAACAAAAAGGCCGGCGCAACGCCGGCCTTTCGTCTGGATCAGATCCGCTGCGTGCGATCAGTAGCGCGGAACGACCGGGCCACCCCACTTGTAGTTCACGCGGACGGTGACGAAGTCGACGTCCTGGCGGTCGCGGATGGTGCTGAACAGCGCGCCATTCGGGGTGGTGAGGTTGTAGGTCTTGTCCTGCATGAACAGGTGGTCGTATTCGATACCAGCGGTCCAGTTCGGCGCGAAGCCGACTTCGATGCCGGCGCCGATGGTGCCACCCCAGCGGGTGTCGGTGGCGCGGCCGCCGAGCGCGCCGGTCGGCGTGAAGTAGGTGCTGAAGCGGTTGTCGGTCAGCGCTGCACCGCCCTTGGCGTAGAGCAGCACGTTGTTGACGGCGTAACCGATCTGGCCGGTGAACAGGCCGAACGCGTCGATCTTGCTCTGGTTGGTGAACAGGCCCGGGAAGATCGCGCTGCCGTTGCTGCCCTTCAGGTCAGCCCAGTCGCCCTGCGCTTCGAGGCCGAACACCCAGGTGCCCGCCTGCCAGCGATAGCCGATCTGACCACCGGCGACGCCGCCCGTCGCATCGTGGCAACCATCCGATCCGATGAAAGTGCCGCCCGGGAGCTGATCCCAGCAATTGTGGCTCGAACCCCAACCGCCGTTGGCGCCGATATAGAAGCCGCTCCAGTCATAGACGGCGGCGATCATCGGCGGCGCCTTGGTATAGGGGCGGGCAGCCAGATCGGCCGCCGCCGCCGGCGCGGCGAACGCAATCAGAGCAACGGTCGCGAGCAAAAACTTCTTCATCATCAATCCCCAGCTTCCCAAATCGGCTTCCAACTGGTCCCGAAGCACGATCTCAGACGCGAGCGCCCGCGCCATGGTTGGAATCTATACGCTGATTCAACCGGAAACGCCGTCTCCCAAATGCAACACTCGCGGAAGAAGTGCCGACCACGCAAGGTGCTGATTTTGTTGCAAGTTTTCTGAGTGATCACTGCGGGGCAACCGCTGATCCCGTGACCGGCGGCCACGCCAACGCCGTCGCCGGCTGCTACGGCAGGTTGTGGCGAACAAAACTGGAACGGTGACGGCGGCGATGCTATATCTCGATCTCAATAATCGTGGATAACCGCGCGACGGCAAAGGCGTCGGGCCGGCGCCGGCGTATAGGGTCATCCACGACGCCTGCAATGTAAGTGGCGAAGGTTGAGAGTGGCGGCCGATGTCCGGCGCCCGGTTTTTGAGTGGAGATGATGCGATGGCGGGAAGCGTGAACAAGGTGATCCTGGTTGGAAACCTCGGCAAGGATCCGGAAATCCGGCGGACGCAGGATGGCCGTCCGATCGCAAATCTGTCGATCGCCACCTCGGAAACCTGGCGCGACAAGGGCACCGGCGAGCGCAAGGAAAAGACCGAGTGGCACCGCGTCGTGATCTTCAACGAAGGTCTCTGCAAGGTCGCCGAGCAGTATCTGAAGAAGGGCGCCAAGGTGTACATCGAGGGTCAGTTGCAGACCCGCAAATGGACCGACCAGAGCGGCGTCGAGAAGTACTCGACCGAGGTCGTGCTGCAGGGCTTCAACTCCAACCTGACGATGCTCGACGGGCGCAGCGGCGGAGGCGGCAGCTTCTCCGATGATGGCGGCAGCGATTTCGGCTCGGCCGGACCGGTCAGCTCGGCGCCGCGCCGTGCAGTCGCCGCAGGCGGCCGCAACAGCGATATGGACGACGACATCCCGTTCTGACGAGATCGCGCCTCCCACATTCTGTCAGGCGTCGCCCTCGTGAAGATCATTTCCCGGGGCGGCGGTACGACGTGCGAGGGAAGTCCTTTGTGTGGACTATGAGGATAATCTCGTATCAATCTGATATTACGTGATTATCGGAAGATGCCTTTGCGGGTTCCCCGTGCTTTGACACAGGCTTATGTGAATGATATTTACATCGGCCTGCGGCGAGCGATGCCTGGCCGCGCGCATCACCCGAGGGCCGCCATCATGAGCCTCGCGCCATTGCTCGACGCTGCGCCTGCGATCCCGTTCCATGCCTTCGCGGCGATGGCCGCCTTCGTGCTCGGCTCGATTCAGCTCGCCGCACCGAAGGGCACGCTGCCGCACCGGACGCTCGGCTGGATCTGGGTGATCCTGATGCTGATCGTCGCAGGGAGCTCGTTCTGGATCCACCAGATCCGGCTGCTGGGCCCATGGAGCCCGATCCACCTGCTGTCGATCTTCTCGCTGGCGATGCTGGTGCTCGGCGTGACGGCCGCGCGAAGCCACAATGTCCGCCGCCACAAGTTCACGATGATCGGCATTTTCTTCGGCGCGCTGGTCATTGCCGGGCTGTTCACCTTCATGCCCGGGCGGATCATGCATGCCGTGATCTTCGGCCAGTAACTGAGCGAAAAAGGGCATTGCGAAGCCGGTTCCGCCTGGTCTTCGCGAGCTCGCATTTTGCTACGCAGAGCAGGCCCGCCAGGAACCTGCAATGTCGCCGGTAAGTGCATGAAAAAACGAAGGGAAAAACGGCTTGCCGGAGCCGCGTAAGGGTGGTTATCAGGCCCTCGATACGCTATATGATTCCCCAACAGAACTGACCGGATTTCCCCTTTGTCCGAACCCGAAGACGACAAGCCCGGCGAGCCGCCGGTGCCCTCAGATATTCGTCCCGTTTCCATTCTCGACGAGATGAAGAAGTCCTACCTCGATTACGCGATGAGCGTGATCGTGTCGCGTGCGCTGCCCGATGCGCGCGACGGGCTGAAGCCGGTGCACCGGCGCATTCTCTACTCGATGCATGAGCAGGGACACACACCGGACAAGAAGTACGTGAAATCGGCGCGCGTCGTCGGCGACGTGATCGGTAAGTATCATCCGCACGGCGACCAGTCGATTTACGATGCGATGGTCCGGATGGCGCAGGACTTCTCGCTGCGCGTGCCGCTGATCGACGGGCAGGGCAATTTCGGCTCGGTCGACGGCGATCCGCCTGCGGCCTATCGATATACCGAGGCCCGGCTGACGAAGGCGGCGCTCGCCGTTCTCGCCGACATCGACATGGACACCGTCGATTTCCAGCCGAACTACGACAATTCCGAGCGGGAGCCGTCAGTTCTGCCGGCCCGGTTCCCGAACCTTCTGGTCAACGGCGCCGGCGGCATCGCAGTCGGCATGGCGACCAACATCCCGCCGCACAATCTCGGCGAGGTCGTCGACGCCTGTGTGGCGCTGATCGACAACCCGGCGCTTTCGATCGACGAGCTCATCAACATCATTCCCGGACCGGATTTCCCAACCGGTGGCGTCATCCTGGGACGCCAGGGCATCCGCTCGGCCTATCACCTCGGCCGCGGCTCGATCGTGATGCGCGGCAAGGTGGCGATCGACACCATCCGCAAGGATCGTGAAGCGATCATCATCACCGAAATTCCCTATCAGGTGAACAAGGCGACGATGGTCGAGCGGATCGCCGACCTGGTGAAAGAGAAGAAGATCGAGGGCATTGGCGATCTGCGCGACGAGTCCGACCGCGACGGCTATCGCGTCGTCATCGAGCTGAAGCGCGAAGCGGTGCCCGATGTGGTGCTCAACCAGCTCTATCGGTTCACGCCGCTGCAGTCGAATTTCCCCGCCAACATGCTGGCGCTGGATTCCGGTCGTCCGCAGACGATGAATCTGAAGGACCTGCTCACCATCTTCGTCGCGTTCCGCGAGCAGGTAGTGACCCGGCGGACCAAATTCCTGCTCGGCAAGGCGCGCGACCGCGCCCACATCCTGGTCGGCCTTGCGATCGCGGTCGCCAATATCGATGAAATGATCCGCGTCATCAGAACCTCGCCCGATCCGAACACCGCGCGCGAGGCCCTGATGTCGCGCGACTGGCCGGCGCGCGATGTCGAAGCGATGATCACGCTGATCGACGATCCCCGGCATCGCATCAACGACGACGGCACGCTCCGGTTGTCGATGGAGCAGGCGAGGGCGATCCTCGACCTGCGGCTGCAGCGACTGACCGCGCTGGGGCGGGACGAGATCTCCGAAGAGCTCGACAAGCTCGCAGCCGAGATCGCCGACTATCTCGACATCCTGCGGTCGCGCGCCCGCGTTCAGGCGATCATCAAGACCGAACTGGCCGAGGTGAAGCAGCAGTTCGCAACCCCGCGCAAGACCGTGATCGTCGAGCAGGAAGACGAGGTCGAGGACGAGGACCTGATCCAGCGCGAGGACATGGTCGTGACGGTGTCGCACGCGGGCTACGTCAAGCGCGTGCCGCTGTCGACCTACCGGGCGCAGCGCCGCGGCGGCAAGGGCCGCGCCGGCATGCAGACCCGCGACGAGGATTTCGTCTCGCGCCTGTTCGTGGCGTCCACCCACACGCCGGTGCTGTTCTTCTCCTCGCGTGGCCAGGTCTACAAGGAGAAGGTCTGGCGGCTGCCGATGGCAGCGCCGAATGCGCGCGGCAAGGCGCTGATCAACATCCTGCCGCTGGAGCAGGGCGAGCGTATCACCACGATCATGCCGCTGCCGGAGGATGAATCCTCCTGGGGCAATCTGGACGTGATGTTCGCGACCACCAGCGGCACCGTTCGCCGCAACAAGCTGTCCGACTTCGTCGACGTCCGCCGCTCCGGCATCATCGCCATGAAGCTCGGGGAGGGCGAGGCAATCGTCGACGTGCAGATCTGCACCGAGCGTGACGACGTGCTGCTGACCGCCGCCGGCGGGCAGTGCATCCGTTTCCCGGTCACCGATGTGCGCGTCTTCACCGGCCGCACCTCGATGGGCGTGCGCGGCATTGCGCTGGCCGAGGCCGACAAGCTGATCTCGCTCGCGATCCTGCGCCATGTCGAAACCACTTCCGACGAGCGCTCGGCGTATCTGAAGATGCGCCGTGCGGTGGCCGGCGAGACCGCGGCCGAGGAGCCGGTCGAGGCGGAAGGTGAGGAGACGGCGAACGACGCGATCCAGCTGTCGCAGGAGCGCTATGCCGAGCTGTCGGCGGCCGAGCAGGTGGTGCTCACGGTCTCCGTCAACGGCTTCGGCAAGCGGACCTCGTCCTACGAGTACCGTACCACCGGCCGCGGCGGCAAAGGCATCGTCGCGATGAGCGTCAACAACCGCAACGGCAATTTGGTGGCGTCGTTCCCGGTCGAGGACGCCGACCAGATCATGCTGGTCACCGACAAGGGCCAGCTGATCCGCTGCCCGGTGGCCGACATCCGCGTCGCCGGCCGCTCGACCCAGGGTGTGATCGTGTTCGACACCGCGGAGGACGAGCACGTCGTCTCGGTCGAGCATATTCCGGAGGAGGAAAACGGCGCGAACGGGAACGGCGAGTAAGGCCGTTCCCGAACGTGGTTCGTTGCATGCGGCTCCAGGTCAGGCCCCGCCGCGGGTTGATTCATCCCTGATTGCCTGGGCGGGCCGGGCTGCGCCTGTGCGTCGCTTCGCCGAGCTTCGGCACTCGCTTCTCCGTTCGACGAAAGCGACCCGCTCAGGGCGTCTGGGAGGCAGATAGCATTGTAAACAGTACGCTATCGCCGTCTCTTTGCGCTGTTTCGCGGGACGTCGCGTAGCCGTGCACGAGCTCCAGGCCGCCTTCGGAAATATGCCATTTCCAGCGCGTTGGCTCGTTCTGCGCAATCACGGTAACCTCAAGGAGGCGAACGCGGCTTTGTTTGGCCATCTTGCCGATATGCGTCCTGGGCGGCCCGTTTGCCAGTGCGGCCAATTTGGTCGCGCAGGGGTTATCTCTTCTTCTTCGGCGGCGGCGGTGGCGGATCGATCTCGGCGATTTTGCGCAGGCAATCGGCTTCGGTGTCATGCGGGCCCGTCACGAATGTTCCGCTGACTTTTGTGGAATACCAGCCCGAAATCACGCCGAGGCGGACGGACTCTTCAGTCTTGACGTGACGAGGCGAGAGATTTTGCATCAAGGTCTTTCGGTGAGCGCGTTCCGAAACTGTGTCGAACGCGCGGAGGAGGCTTTCAACCATCCGACTCGAACATTCGTCGGGTTCGACTCGCGCCGGCAAGCCGCGCCAGTTCGGCAAGCGCCTCCGTTCCTGCGCGCTATCGCAGCAAATAGCCATCATTTTCTCGCGCGATGCGGGTATTTGTCCGATGAGGCAGATCGTGCCTTGTATTCGACCTCTTCGTAGCCATGTCGGTGGTACAAAGAGGGATGCATTTCGAATGAAGCTTCGCGTCGGATTCGAAATGCACTACGAGTTCCCGCAGCCGACGCCCATCATCATGGTGCTGGGCACGCATTTTACGCGCGCCTCCGACATCATCGTCCCCGACCACCTGACCACCACCCCCTCGGTGCCGATCACGCCGTATCGCGACGGATTCGGCAATTGGTGCAGCCGTATCGTTGCGCCGGCCGGTCCGATGCGGCTGGCGGCCGATGGCGTCGTGCGCGACAGCGGCGCGCCTGATCCGGTGTTTGCTTCGGCCGGCCAACACGCGGTCGAGGACCTGCCGTCGGACACGCTGGTCTATCTGCTTGGCAGCCGCTATTGCGAGACCGACCGGCTTTCGGAAATCGCATGGAAGTTGTTCGAGGGCACGCCGCCGGGCTGGCCGCGGGTCCAGGCCATTTGCGATTTCGTCCATCGCCACATCACTTTCGGCTACGAGCACGCCCGCGCCACCAAGACGGCGTGGGAGGCCTTCAACGAATGCAGGGGCGTGTGCCGCGACTACGCGCATCTCGCTATTGCCTTCTGCCGCTGCATGAACATTCCAGCGCGCTATTGCACCGGCTATCTCAGCGACATCGGCACCCCGCTGCCTTGGGCTGCAGGTGATTTCGCCGGCTGGTTCGAGGCCTATATCGGGGGGCGTTGGCATATGTTCGATCCGCGCAACAACGTGCCGAGGATCGGCCGGGTTCTGATCGCACAGGGACGGGATGCCTCCGACGTTCCGATCACGCAGACATTTGGGCCAAACACACTGGTTTCGTTCAAGGTCTGGACCGATGAGGCCGCGTCATGACGGATGATCCCCAAACCCTCAGTGCGGACGAGTTCGCCTCCCTGGTCGAGGTCGGCAAGGGCGAAGCGCAACGGGAGATTCCCCAGTTGCACTGGGAGCGCCTTGTTGGTCTCGGCTACGCAGTCAGACGGCTCGGTGAACTCGGCCTGACTGCATCCGGCATTCGTCGTCTCGCGGCGGGCGAATAGACGTTCAGGCCCTTCGGCGTCCGATTTGGGTCAATGAGCCAAGCCCTGACCGGTCGAATTCTCGAGTTCTCTGGTGAGGCCGGCCAGCGCGTCCGCCCGGCCGATCTGGGCGAACCAGCACCACAGCTCCAGCGTGCAGGCGAGCCGGTAGAGCGCGATCGTGGCCTCCCAGTCGGGGCGGTCGCGGGTGCCGTGCCCCGCGAGCAATCCGTCGCGCTTCGGCGCATCCTTCGGCATGAAGTAGTAGAGCGCCTTGGCGATATCCATCAGCGGATCACCGGCGGTGGCATTCTCGAAATCGACGATGCCTGAGAGTTGCGGTGCGCCTTCCGGCGTTACCAGCACGTTTCCGGCATGGAGATCGTAGTGGCACAGGCGGGGCCGGTCGGCGGCGTCGAGCAGGTCGCTGCGTGCAGCAATGCTGTCCCGGAGCCGCTCCGCGAGCGCCGGGTCGCCGCCGCGCGTGCAAAACTCCGTCAGCTTTCGCTCGAACTGGGCGGACATGTAGGCGCGGTTGGTCGGGTGCGGCGTCCAGACCCCATGCGGGCCGATATAGCCGAAGCTGTCGAGGGTGATGTCGTTGATGCGGCGGAGCGCTTCGCCCATGGCGGCGTAGATCGCAAACAGCTCCTGATCGGTCAGGGCCGGCTCGCGGCCGCCGAGCACGACGCCGTCGAGCTTCGTCATCAGCACGAAGCTGAGGTCGATCACCGAACGCGTGTCATCGGCGACGAGAATACGGGGAACGGGGATGTCGACCTTGTGCAACAGCCCGAGGACGTGGACCTCCTTCGCCATCTTCCATTGCAGCTGCGCGGGATAGACCTTGAGGATGCAGCTTGGTGCGTCCGCCAGCGCGATCTCGAGGATCGTGCTGATCTCGCCGCCGCGCAGTTCGATCACGTCGCGCACCGCTGCGCCCGGCGCGACGCGGCTGATAATGGCCTGCGCCTGGTCGATCGCAATCGCCAGCCGCGGCTTCAGCTGAAGGGGCGGATCGTCGGACATTCCCGGAGATCACTCGTAGCCCGGATGCAGCGAAGCGAAATCCGGGGGCTTGCGATACGGCCGTCACTTGTCCTGGATTGCGCTTCGCTGCATCCGGGCTACGCAGACGGCGAGATCAGATCTCGATCTCGGTGCCGAACTCCACGACCTGACCGGTCGGTACGCCGAAGAAAGCCGCCGTCCGCTCTGCATTGCGCTGCAGGAAGGCGAACAGCGATTCCCGCCACACCCACATGCCTGGAACGTCCTCACGCGGGATGATGGTCTCGCGGCCGATATAGTAGGTCACGTCGGAGAGATCGATACCGGGCAGCTTGCTCTGCTGGCAGGCGAGCTTGAGCCCCTCATAGATCGTCGGATACTGCATGAAGCCGTAATGCAGGATGATCCGCGTGATGCCCGGGACGATCTCGACCACCTCGGCGCGCTCCTCGTCGGAAATCCTCGGCCGCTCCTCGATCAGCACCGTGACCAGCAGCACGCGCTGGTGCAGCACGTGATTGTGCTTGACGAATTGGGTCAGCGCCAGCGGCACCCCGTTGGGGGCTGACGCCAGGAACACGGCGGTGCCGGGCAGGCGGGCGCTGCATTTGTTGACGGCGGTCTCGATCAGATCCTCTTCCGGCTGCCGCAGCTTGCCGCGTGCCTTCTCGACCAGCTTCACGCCGCTGCGCCAGGTCAGCATCAGGAACGCCACCGCGGCCGCGAGCAGAAGCGGGAACCAGCCGCCTTCGAACAGCTTGGTCGAGTTTGCCGCAAAGAAGATCGCGTCGATGATGAAGAAAAAGCCGTTCACCGCGATCACGATGATCGGCGAATAGCCCCACTGGATCGCGACCAAAGCGGCGAGCAGGGTGGTGATCGCCATCAGCAGCGACACCGCGATGCCGTAGGCGCCGGCCAGCGCGTCCGAGGTGCCGAAGGCCAGCACCGCGCCGAGCGTCCCGGCCGCGAGCAGCCAGTTCACCAGCGGCACGTAGATCTGGCCGATCGCATCGCTCGTGGTGTGCTCGATATGCATGCGCGGCAGGAAGCCGAGCTGGATCGACTGCTGGGTCAGCGAGAACACGCCGGAGATGATGGCCTGCGAGGCGATCACGGTGGCGATGGTCGCAAGCAGGACGAGCGGGTAATGCGCCCAGTCGGGCGAGAGCTGGAAGAACGGGTTGTCGATCGCGGTCGGGTCGGTGATCAACAGCCCGGCCTGGCCGAAATAATTCAGCACCAGCGCGGGTAGGCAGATGGCGAACCAGGCGAGCCGGATCGGAAAGCGGCCGAAATGCCCCATGTCGGCGTACATCGCCTCACCGCCGGTGACCGCGAGGAAGGCGGCGCCCAGGATGGCAAAGCTGACGTGAAAATCCTGATGGATCAGGAAATCGAATGCGTAGAACGGGCTCAGCGCAACCAGCACGCCGGGCGCCTTGACGATGCCGTGAATGCCCAGCACTGCGAGCACTCCGAACCAGAACAGCATCACCGGGCCGAAGATCTTGCCGATGAAACCCGTGCCCTGCTTCTGCATCATGAACAGGCCGATCAGGATGACGACGGTGACCGGCACCACGGCCGGCGCCAGCGACGGCGCGTCGACCTTCAGGCCCTCGATCGCCGACAGCACCGAGATGGCCGGCGTGATCGCGCCGTCGCCGTAGAGCAGGGCGGCGCCGATCAGGCCTACGACCAGAAGATGGGCGCGCCAGGTGCCGGGCGCCGCGTTGCGCGCCGACAGCAGCGCCAGTAGGGCGACGATGCCGCCTTCGCCGCGGTTGTCCGCGCGCAGGATCAGCATCGCATATTTAAGCGAGATGATGAGGATCAGCGCCCACAGGATCAGCGAGACCACGCCGAGCACCGCGCTCTCGGTGAGCGGTCCGCCATGGGTGGCGGCCTTGGCGGCTTCCTTGAGGGCGTATAGGGGGCTGGTTCCGATGTCGCCATAGACGACGCCCAAGGCACCGAGGGTGACGGCAATCGGGATCGGACTGCTCGGAGGGTGGCCAGAAGAAACGATCGCGGGCGTACTCGTCACGGCAATCCCCTGGTGGCTTGTGCCCGCCGGATCATCCGGACGGGCGCCTTAGACGATAGTCTGCGACGGGACGCCGCAAATTACCATTGGGATTTGTGTGACGGTCGGAAGTGACGCCCTTACGGTCAGAAGTGACTACGGCGTACGATCGGCGGTGACGAGGCGGGCTTCGCGAACCACAGTCTTGGTGCCGGCGGAGCGCAGGCAGGAGGCCTCGAAATTCGGCCAGGCCTGTTGCGAACAGTCCTTGCCGACCAGATGGATATCGAGACGATCGGCCTTGGCGAGCGGCTGCGGGGTGGAGGCTTCGACCTGCGGAGCAAAGCCCGGAAGAACGGTGAGCGCGGCGGCAGTGAACGCGGCAACGGCGATGGCGGAAAATGCCTTGATCATGACGGTCCCCATGTGAACGAGCCCCCCGGGCCCGTCGTTTCGTTGTGCAATCTCTACCGGCCGGACGTTTCCTGGTGTCTTCGCCACCGCGGGAAATGGTGTCGTCGAGGGCCGGTTTTGTTTCGTCCGCCAGCGGCCGACGAAACATTCACCCCTGTAGACGCTGGCATCCCAGAACTCGTTCACTGGACGAGCGGCAAAATGTTTTGTGGGTATCGATGGAACCAAGGCCGCTTGCCGGGGCGAGCGGGGCGGGTTAGGAGGGGCTATGCCCCGTATCGCGATCTATCCTGGTTCCTTCGATCCCGTGACCAACGGCCATCTGGATGTGGTGAAACAGGCCGTCTTCCTCTGCGATCGTCTGATCGTCGCCATCGGCGTCCATCCCGGCAAGAAGCCGCTGTTTTCGACCGAGGAGCGGCTGGCCATGGTCCATGAGGTGTTCGACCCGATCGCCCAAAAAGCCGGATGCGCCTTTGAGGCCTCCACCTACGACAACCTCACGGTCGCGGCGGCGCGGACGGCCGGGGCCGCGCTGATGATTCGCGGCCTGCGCGACGGCACCGATCTCGACTATGAGATGCAGCTGGCCGGCATGAACGAGGCGATGGCACCCGAGGTGCATACCGTGTTCGTTCCGGCGTCGGTCGCGGTCCGCCCGATCACCGCCACACTGGTGCGTCAAATCGCCCAGATGGGCGGCGACTTCTCTTCATTCGTGCCGTCATCAGTCGCCGCTAGCCTGAAGGCCAAGTTCGTCGGCTGACCCCGGCTGCCTGCCACATCCCGAACGTCCAGAGATCCGGAGTTTCCATGATCCGCATTCTTGCATTCGTCGCCGCGCTGCTTTGCGTCGTGCCCGCGGTCGCGCAACCGCTGCCCGCCGGTCTCGACAAGGCCAATGCGATCGTGATCGACACCACCAAGGGCCGCATCGTCATCAAGCTGAGGGCCGATCTCGCGCCGAAACACGCCGAACGGATCAAGCAGTTGGCGCGCGAGGGCTATTACAACAACGTGCCGTTCCACCGCGTGATCGACGGCTTTATGGCGCAGACCGGCGACGGCAAGAATTTCAACGGAACCGGCGGTTCAAAATATCCGAATCTTCCTGCTGAATTCTCTGACGTTCCCTACAAGCGCGGTATCGTCGGCATGGCGCGTACCAGCGATCCCAACTCGGCGAATTCGCAGTTCTTCATTATGTTTGCCGACGGCTCGAGCCTGAATGGGAAGTACACCGTGATCGGCGAGGTGGTCTCCGGCATGGACGTGGTCGACAAGCTCAAGCGCGGTGAACCGGTCCCTGATCCCGACAAGATGGTGAAGGTGCAGGTCGCATCCGACATCAAGTGATCCGCGATGGCGGCGCGCAGCAAACCACTTGCCTGGTTCGCCGCGCCGCTCGCGGTGTGGCTCGCGCTGACCGGGTCGGTGGCGGCCGAGCCGGAGCAACTCAATACGATCAAGGATGTGGTGCTGGCCATCCACCGCTGCTGGCGGCCGCCGCCGGCGGACAAGGCCGGCCCGCTCGACATCACCGTGATCGTCAGCTTCAACCGCGAGGGCGCGATCCTCGGACATCCGAGGATCAGCTATGAATCGCAGGAAGCGACCGACAATGACCGGATCGCGTACCGGGTCGCGGTGATGGAGGCGTTGCAACGCTGCACGCCGTTGCCATTTACCGAGAGTCTGGGCGGCGCGGTGGCTGGCCGTCCGTTCGCGATCCCGTTCAGGAACAAGAAATATCCACCCCGAAGCCAGGAGAAGCGAGCATGGCTGCTACCGAAAATACTCTGATCCTCGAAACCACCCAGGGCCCGGTCACCATCGAGATGCGCCCGGATCTCGCGCCGGGCCACGTTGCGCGGATCAAGGAGCTGGTGCGCGAGGGCTTTTACGACGGCATCGTGTTCCACCGCGTGATCGACGGCTTCATGGCGCAGACCGGCTGCCCGCAGGGCACCGGCACGGGCGGCTCGGGCAAGAAGCTGAAGGCCGAGTTCAACAAGGAGCCGCATGTCCGCGGCACCACCTCGATGGCGCGCGCCGCCAGCCCGGATTCCGGCGACAGCCAGTTCTTCATCTGCTTCGACGACGCCTCCTTCCTCAACGGCCAGTACACGGTCTGGGGCAAGGTCACCGAGGGCATGGAGAACGTCGACAAGATCAAGCGCGGCGAGCCGGTGAAGGATCCGGACAAGATCGTCAAGGCGCGCATGGCCGCCGACGCGGCTTGAGATGCAGGTGGTCATGCCCGGGCTTGACCCGGGCATCCATCGATCCTTGGAAGTTTGTTCGTAGACGATGGATTGCCGGGCATAGGCGAGCGGAAGCGACGCCGTCCTTCGAACGACTATGCCCGGCAATGACAGCTTGACCATGCGCACCGATCTCTTCGACTTCGAGCTCCCGCCCGACAGCATCGCGCTCCGCCCCGCGAGCCCGCGTGATGCCGCGCGGATGCTGGTGGTGCATCCCGACGGCGTGCTGCGCGACGCCACCATCGCCGACCTGCCGCATTGGCTGGAGCCGGGCGATCAGATCGTCGTCAACGACACCAGGGTGATCGCGGCCCAGCTCAAGGGCCGCCGCATCGGGCGCGAGACCGAGCCGAAGATCGAGGCGACGCTGATCAAGCGGCTTGACGGCTCGCGCTGGCAGGCGCTGGTGAAGCCGGCGAAGAAGCTCAGCTCCGGTGACACCATCCGCTTCGGCAATGAGGGCAAGGTCTGCCTGCTCGGCCATCTCGACGCGACGGTCGAGGCCAAGGGGCAGGAGGGCGAGGTGACGCTGTCATTCTCGTTCCATGGCCCCGCGCTCGACCAGGCCATTGCAGATGTCGGCGTCACGCCGCTGCCGCCCTACATCGCCTCCAGGCGCACGCCCGACGACCGGGACGTCAGCGACTACCAGACCATGTTCGCGGCCAATGAAGGCGCGGTCGCAGCGCCGACGGCGGGGCTGCACTTCACGCCGGCGCTGCAGGCCGCGTTACGCAATCGCGGCGTCGAGCTGCATCGGCTGACATTGCATGTCGGGGCAGGGACGTTCCTGCCGGTCAAGGTGGACGAAACCTCCGAGCACAAGATGCATGCCGAATGGGGCTGCATCACCGCCGAGACCGCCGCCGCGCTGAACGCCGCGCGCGCAAAAGGCGGCCGGATCGTCGCGATCGGCACCACGTCGCTGCGGCTTCTGGAAAGCGCCGCCAATGCCGACGGCAGCATCCAGCCGTTTGCGGCGGAAACCTCGATCTTCATCACGCCGGGCTACCGCTTCCGCGCGGTCGATATCCTGCTGACAAATTTTCATTTGCCGCGCTCGACGCTGTTCATGCTGGTCTCGGCCTTCTCCGGCCTCGAGACGATGCAGCGCGCCTACGCGCAGGCGATCAGTGATGGCTACCGGTTCTATTCCTACGGCGATGCCTGCTTGTTGTTTCGCGACAAGCTGGGCCGGTGAATTGCCGGGATGAGCGAGGTCCGCCCATCCCAGCTTTGGCGTCCCGGAGAAGCCCTCCAGCGTCAGGTGAACTTGAACATACTGGCATCGAGTTGCGCGGGGCCGACGCCGATCAGCCATGCCGCGTTGCCGGCGGCATCCGTGATGATGGTCGTGTTGATCCCCGGCGAGTAGAACGAGGCGGCCTGGACGTCGGCGAATGAGTGCAGCGAGGTCCCGGCAAAATTCAGCACATCATTGACGCCACCCACATTGAAGTCTTCGATCACCATGACCTCGGGAGCGGCATCTGATATCACGAAAGTATCCGAGCCGCCGCCGCCCCAAGCATAGTCAACGCCGCCGCCACCTTTGATGACATCGGCGCCGGCGCCCATCAGGAACACGTCGACGCCGCTGCCGCCGGTGACCGTATCTCCGCCGTTGGAGCCGTAGACATAGTTCTGGCCTGAACCGCCGTAGATGACGTTGCCGTCGGTCTCGCCCGAGGAGATGAAGATATTCAGGCCCGATCCGCCATACATAGTATCGACGCCGGCGCCGCCGTAGAAGTAATTCGTGCCGGCTCCGCCATAGAGATAATCCGCACCATCGCCGCCGTACATGACGTTGACGTCGCTGGCACCAGAGCCTCCCGCGCCGACCAGAACGTCGTTGCCCGATCCGCCGAACAGATAGTTGAATCCGCCGCCGCCGTAGATGGAATCATTGCCATCTTCCCCGAGCAGGACGTCGAGTCCGCTTCCGCCGACCAGCAAATCATCGCCGCTGCCGGCGTAGATGTAATTGTTGCCGTTCCCGCTATAGCCGGTGTCATTGCCGTTTCCGAGGACGAGCACGTCGTTGCCGGATCCTCCACTGACCAGGTCGTTGCCGTCGCCACCGTAAAGAAGATTGTTTCCGCTGCCGCCGTCGATGCTGTCGTTGCCGCTGCCGCCGAGAATGACGTCGTTGCCGGCTGCGCCCAAGAGAAAGTCACTCAGAGTAGAACCACTGACGCTGTCATTACCTGCAAAGAAAGCAGCGATCAGCGCGTCGACAGGAATATGAAGCGACGCTCCAGTCGGTATTCCTCCCGAGGTGTTGATCGTGTACCAGGCGGTGAAGTCGACCGCGACTGACGTATTCGTCACGGTGAAAACGGGCACTCCGTTGTGAAGCACTGAAATCCCGGTAACTGTCCCTGACGCAGGGATATTGATGATTACATAATTTGTATAGGTGAACCCGCTTCCACTCACGGTCACGGTGTAGCCAGTATCTGCCGTGTAAGTGAATCCGGACGGGCTTTGGTTCGAAAAGGCATTTAGCAGGTCAACCGGATTGGTCTGGTTGAACACGGCAAACAGGGTCGCGAAGCTGACGGATTCGGTATTGGCCGCAAATGTCGCCATTTGAAAACCTCTGATGCAATGCCTTGTCTGCCAACGCGGCTTCGTAAAACATCTGGTCCAAGGTCAACGACGGTTCAGTTCGGTGATTGGTGACAGAGCTGATTTAACGTCGAGCAGGACGAGGCCGCAGGTAGGCAAATAATTTCCGCAATCAGTTTGCAGCAAATCCAAAGCCGCGGGTGTGAACCAATTAACACGCGGAGGCGTGAACCCAGCAACCCCGTCTGAGGGAGTCAATTGGTGCTGGTGTGACGGTCGGCCAAATGCTTCGGAGGTTCGTGCGTTGTGAGGGCGGGCGCGATGCAACGGACAGAATCGAACCCGGGCAAACCCGAATTGGGTAAGGAGAGGTGTCGTTTTGTGCGCGCTCCCAGGCCGCGGTTTGTAGCGGTGCCAGGCGGAAGTGGATCGGTTGTGCGCGGTTGAATTGAGCGGCAGCGGCCGTGGTCAGACCCAGCCGCCGTCGACGATGTAGTTCTGGTTGGTGCAGGCGCCGCTGTCGTCGGCGGCGAAGAACAGCACGACGCGGGCGATGTCGTCAGGCACCAGCTTGCGCTTGAGGCATTGACGCTCCATCAGCTCGGTCACGCCTTCAGGGGTCAACCACATCTCCTGCTGACGCTGCGTCATGATCCATCCGGGCAGGATCGAATTGACCCGCACATTGTGCGGTCCGAGATCGCGAGCGAGCGCGCGGGTCAGGCCCTGAATCGCCGATTTGGCAGTGGTGTAGCAGGGCATGTTGCCCTGGCCGATCACCCAGCTCACCGAGCCGATGTTGACGATCGCACCGCCGCCTGCCTGTTTCATGTCAGGCGCGATCGCCTGGGCGCTGAAGAACTGATGCTTCAGGTTGACGGCGATCCGCTCGTCCCAGAATTCCGGCGTGACGTCCTCGATCGCGTGACGGTCGTCGCGCGCCGCGTTGTTGACCAGGATGGTGATCGGCCCGAGCACCTCGCGGATAGCGGCGACCGCGCGGCGCAGGGCGCCGATGTCGCGCAGATCGGCGTGGGCGAAGTGCACGCGGGCCTGCGCCGGCAGGCTGGACAGCAGCTGGTTCGAGGCCGCCTCATCGATGTCGATGAAGCCGACCCGCGCGCCCTGGGCGACGAATTGGCGGACGATGGCCTCGCCGATGCCGGAACCGCCGCCGGTCACCAATACGGTCCGGTCCTTGAGGCTTGGATAGATCGCGCCCTGCATTGGCATTCTCTCGATTTTGCGCCTGAACGGCGTCTGTTGCGTTGCTACGGTTCAAAAAGCACCGCAGCTTCCGATATTCACTCGGCGGCTTCCATCCGATTCCGGTCGACGACCCGCAGCGTCCGCCGCACCATGCCGTCGACAATGGCCGCGGATTCGCTCGGGCGCACATAGATCGCGGTGGACTTGAGCAGCCACGGCAGCACCGCCTGCTCGAGCCGCTCCTCATAGGCGTGGCGCATCATCTCGAAGGCCTGCAGGCCGGGGCCCGCCAGAATGACGTGATGCGGGCGCAGCACCGAGATCGTTGCGGCGACCGCCTCGGCGAGCGAACGGCCCGCCGCCTGGTATAGATGCTCGAGGCGGGGATCGCCGCCCTGTGCACGCTCGCGCAGCAGCGCCATCTGCGGCTCGGACGGTTGCTGCGACGCCGCCGGCGGCAGGTCGAGAAAGGTGCGCGCGTCGCGGTAGAGCGCGTAGTCCGCGAGATAGGCCTCGATGCAGCCGCGCTGGCCGCAGCGGCATTGCGGACCGTCCGGCGCCAGCTTGACATGGCCGATCTCGCTGCCGGCGTCGGCGCCAAAGCGGGCTTCACCGTCGACGACGACGCCCATGCCGACGCCGTGACCGACCACGATGGTGGCCGAAAGACCCTGCGCCAGTGCCGGCTCCGCGGCGGTCAGCGCCAGCGCAACGGCGACCGCATCGTTCGCCATCACCGGCTCGATACCGAACGCCTCGCGGATCGGCTTTGCCAGATCGATGTCGGTGACCGACAGCGCCGGGCTCCACAGATGCCGGCCGGTATCGGCGTTCACGATGCCCTGCAACCCGATCCCGATTCCGAGCAGCCGATGGCGCGGCGTGACGGTTGCATCGAGCATGGCATCGATCTGCGACACGACGAGCTGGCGCAACGCGCTGACATCGAGCGCGCGCGTCGGGAGCTCGAGCCGGGATTGCGCCACGGGGGAGCCTGAGAAATCCGCGATCAGCGTCTCGATCATGTTCATCCGCAGCGAGACCGCGACGACGCGCCCGAACTCCGGGTTCAGGGTCAGCAGCACCGCCGGCCGGCCGCGGCGCCGGCCGCTCAGCCCGTCCGCATCGTCTTCGTCGCTGTCGTCCGGCCAGGACACCGTCTCGGCCTCGCGCAGTACCTCTTCGGCGATCAGTTTCGAGGTGATGGCCGAAATGGCCGGGAAGCTCAGCCCCGTACTGCGTGCGAGTTCGACGCGCGGCAATGGCCCCAGGCGTCGCAGAACCTCGACGAGACGGCCGCGATTCGATCCGCGGGCAACGGCTGAAACGCGCTTCGAGGGCTCGGTCTGCTCAATCATATCGCCTCTTTAATTTGTATAGTGAAATTAATCAATGCGTGAGGTGCCGGTGTAATCGAAAAAGCACAGTCAGATGGCCACTTATCGGGCAATATTTGCTATTATCGTACCTTTTGCACTATTCAAGCTAGAGAAGAAGGGTGAAAACATCCTTGACTGCGTGTTTTTCCTTTCTAGTTTATTCGTTACGTAAATAAAATAAGCGCAACAAGCGCGATGCGTGACGCCCCTCACACCGGGGGGATCAAGGGGAGGTACATATGAAAAGCCCAATGAAGAAATTGCTCCTGCCGCTGCTGGCGAGTGCCGCCGCGCTCGCGATGGCCGCAGGCGTGGCGCAGGCCGAGTCGAAAAAGACCATCGCACTGGTGACCAATGTGGCGGCCGACTTCTGGACCATTGCCGGCCGCGGGCTCGAGAAGGCGCAGAAGGAGCACCCGGACTACAACATCGAGCTGATCGTCACCAACGAAGGCACCGCGGCAGGCCAGCGGCGCGAGCTGGACGACCTCCTGGTGCGCGGCGTCGCCGGCATCTCGATCTCGGTCGATGATGCGCCGCACGCAACCGAACAACTCAACAAGGTTGCGGCCAAGACCGTGCTGATCACGACGGATAGCGACGCGCCGCAGAGCAATCGTGTCGCCTATATCGGCACCGACAACGTCGCGGCCGGGCGGCAGGCGGGCGAGGAGATCAAGAAGGCGCTGCCGAACGGCGGCAAGATCGCGCTGTTCGTCGGCACGATGGACGCCGACAACGCCCGCGAGCGCGTGCAGGGCATCAAGGAATCGATCGCCGGCACCAAGGTCGAGCTGGTCGACGTGTTCACCGACCAGGTGGATTTCGCCAAGGCCAAGGCGAACATGGAAAACGTGCTCGTCAAATATCCCGACATCGCGCTGCTGTCCGGCCTGTGGAGCTACGAGACGCCGCTGATCTACGACGCGGTCAAGGCCGCAGGCAAGGCCGGCAAGGTCAAGATCGTCGGCTTCGACGAGGACCAGCGCACCTTGCGGGGAGTTTCCGACGGCACGATCGAATCCACGGTCGTGCAGCAGCCCTACGAGTTCGGCTACCTCTCCGCGACCAACATCATCAAGACGCTGAACGGCGACAAATCCTGGATTCCGAAGGACAGCAAGCTGATCGTGCCGACCAAGGTGATCAGCAAGTCCAACGTCGCGGAATTCACCGCATCCCTGAAAGAACTGCTGAAGAAGTGACTTCAGTGTGTCTCACCGCCCGGCCGCCACTGGCTGCCGGGCGTCGTGCGGAAGGAAACGACGAATGGCGGAGACGCTGCTTGAACTCGCCGGCATCAGCAAGACCTATCCCGGTGTCAGGGCCCTCGACGATGTCAGCCTGCGCGTCTACCGCGGCGAGGTGCTGGGCCTGATCGGCGAGAACGGCGCCGGCAAATCGACGCTGATGCGCGTGCTGGGCGGCGTGATCGCGCCGAGCGAGGGCGTGATCCGGATCGGCGGCAACGACCATGCCCGGATGACGGTGAGCGAGGCGACGCGATGCGGCATCGCCTTCGTGCATCAGGAACTGAACCTGTTCGAGAATCTCGACGTCGCGGCCAACGTCTTCATCGGGCGCGAGAAGCTGACCGGCGGACCGCTCAAGCTGGTGGACAATTCGGAGATGCACGCCCGCGTGGCGCCGCTGCTCAAGCGGCTGGGCGCCGATTTCGCGCCGGACACGCTGGTCGACAGCCTGTCGATCGCAGAGCGGCAGATGGTGGAGATCGCCAAGGCGCTCTCGATGGACGCACGCGTGATCATCATGGACGAGCCGACCTCGAGCCTGACGATCTCGGAGACCGAACGGCTGCTGGGGGTGATTGCCGATCTGAAGGCGCACGGCATCTCGGTGATCTATATCTCGCACCGGCTGGGCGAGATCATGACCTGCGCCGACCGCGTCGCGGTGCTGCGCGACGGGCGCACGGTGGGTGAGCTGGCGCGTCATGAGCTCAGCCATGCCGCGATGATCCGGCTGATGATCGGCCGCGACCTGAACACGCTCTACACCCCGCCCAAGCAGCCGCCACAGCCGGGCGGCTGCGATATCAGCGGCGTTGTGACCAGCGCCTATCCCGACCAGGAGATCAATCTGTCGGTGCGGCGCGGCGAGATCCTCGGCCTGGCAGGGCTCGTGGGCGCCGGCCGCACCTCGCTCGCCCGAGCGGCGTTCGGCATCGACCCGCTGCTCGGCGGCGAGATCAGCATCGACAACACGCCGGTCGGTGTCAGGTCGCCGAAGGATGCGATCAGGCAGGGGATCTATCTGGTGCCGGAGGACCGCAAGAAATCCGGGCTGGTGCTGGAATTGCCGATCCGGGAGAACGTGACGCTCGCGAACCTGCGCAAATATGCGCGGATGTGGCTGGTCAGCAGCGCGGCCGAGCGCGAGGTCGCGCAACAGCAGGCGAGGAGCCTGTCGATCAAGGCGCCGAGCGTCGATATCGAGGCGGTGACGCTCTCCGGCGGCAACCAGCAGAAAGTCGTGCTGGGCAAGTGGCTGTCCATGCAGCCGCGCGTGATGTTCTTCGACGAGCCGACTCGGGGCATCGACGTCGGTGCCAAGAGCGAGATCTACGCGCTGATGCGCGACCTTGCCGACCAAGGCGTCGCGATCGTGATGATCTCCTCGGACATGGAGGAGGTGATCGGCGTCTCCGACCGGGTGGCGGTGATGCATGAAGGCGCCGTCAGCGGCGTGCTCGAGCGCGAGCAGTTCAGCGAATACAACGTGCTGCGGCTGGCGATCGGTCAAGCACTCGAAACCACGGAAGCCGCTGCGCCATGATGAAGAAAGAACTCGGACTGCTCATATTGCTGGCGGTGATCTCCGCGATCACGGGCGCGATCAATCCGGCCTTCCTCTCATGGGTGAACCTCTTGAACATGGCCAATCTGATCGGCCTGTTCGGCGTGTTCGCGCTGGGCGAGGGGCTCGTGATCATCACCGGCGGCATCGATCTTTCGCTCGGCTCGATGTTCGCGCTGCTTGGCGTCGTGTTCGTCGACCTGCTGACGACCTATCAGCTCGACTGGCCGCTGGCGCTGCTTCTGGTGCTACTGGGCGGGCTCGGGCTCGGCGGCATCCAGGGGTTCCTGATCACGCGGCTGAAGATGCAGCCCTTCATCGTGACGCTGTGCGGGCTGTTGATCTATCGCGGCGTCGCGCGCTACTACACCAGCGATTCGACGCGCGGCTTCGGCTACGGCGATGAAGCCAAGACACTAAGCGACATCGCCTCCGGCAACGTCGCTGGCATCCCGAACACCTTCATCCTCCTGATCATCCTCGCGCTGATCCTCGGCGTGCTGCTGCACCGCTCGGTCTACGGGCGCTGGCTGTACGCCGTGGGCAAGAACGAGGAAGCGGCGCGCTTCTCCGGCATCAGCACCAATATCGTGATTGCGACGGCATACATCATCAGCGGCGGGCTCGCCGGGATCTCCACTGTGCTGTTCGTGTTCTACACCAACTCGGTCTCGCCGAGCTCGTTCGGCAATTTCTACGAGCTCTATGCGATCGCGGCTGCCGTCCTCGGCGGGTGCAGCCTGCGCGGCGGCGAGGGATCGATCCTCGGCATCGTGCTGGGGACGGCGCTGCTGCAGGTGCTGCAGAACCTGGTGAACATCCTTGGCATCCCCAATTCGCTGAACTTCGCGGTGATGGGGACGGTCATTCTGCTCGGCGTGCTGGCGGATCAGCAATTGCAGGCGCGACGCCGGCGCAAGGTGGCGCTGGCCGGCCTCACCCGCAGCGCGCCGCGATCGAAGGAAAGCACAATTCTGCAAAGCGCGTCATCGCACGGCGCGGCTGTGTTGCCGACGAGTACGGGCGACCAGGCATGACAACTCGATAAGAAAAAACGCGACCGGACTCAGGAATATGGTCGCGGTTCCCTGAGTAGAGGAACAAGGGGAGGAGTTCGATGCGCAAGATTGATGAATCGCACGACGCTCGCGCGCAGCTACGCCGGCTCGCGGACAGACCCTAACGCAGTGTTGAGGGGTTTTAGTGCGCGCGTAATTGCTATCTAAAATTGAAAAATAGTAACGCTACAACAAGCGCGTTCCGGGCTGAAGGGCTTTGGGCGGGGACGCGACAGGAATCAGACAAGGCCCGGGACGGTGGGAGGAAAGAATGTTTCGTGGGCCTGTAAGCGTCGCACGCGCGTGCGGCGTCGGGATTGTTTTGTCATCGTTGTTGAGTGGCGGCGCACACGCGGCCGATCTCCTGACGAAAGCTCCGCCGCTGCCTTACGTTGATCCCGCCGATGATTTCTGGACACGGCCGTATTTGTTCGGGGATCTCGGCAGGACGAAGCTGAAGGAGCAGGGCATCTCGTTGGCCCTGACGCTGGGCGACGAGGCCGTGACCAACATATCGGGCGGCAACAAGAACACGGGGGCCAACGCCGGGCAGCTGTTCTTTCAGGCCAAGTTCGACATGGCGAAACTGGCCGGCATCCAGGGCGGCCTGGTCGGCCTCACGCTGGTCGACCGCTTCGGCCGCAATCTGAATGACGAGGCCGGCATTCCGGCCTTGCAGCTGACCAACGAAGTGTTCGGCCGCGGCAACATCCTGCGCCTGACCGAACTGTACTACTCGCAGAAGCTCTTCGATGATCGCCTCGAACTCAAGGGCGGCCGTCTTCCGGTCGGTTTCGATTTCTTCTTCGGCCTGTGCGAGTTCATCAACCTGACCTTCTGCGGCGGCCAGCCCGGCAACATCCAGGGCGGCTACATCTATAACTGGCCGGTGAGCCAATGGGCCGGTGTGGTCCACTACAACTTCGCCAAGGAATTCCAGCTCTCGGTCGGCGTTTACGACGCCAACCCGAACTATCTGACGACGTCGGATTCCGCGACCTACTTCCTGCCCGGTGTCCCCGGCTCGAGCCCGGCCTCCGGCGTGCTGGTGCCGGTCGAGTTGGTCTGGGCGCCGAGCGGTCCGTTGAGCGGGACCTGGCGGTTTGGCGGCTGGTATGACAGCGCATCGACGATCGATGGCGGCCTCCCGGGCATCATCGCGATCGTCCCGGGCACCAGCGGTGTCCCCGACCAGAATCTCGGCGATCAGCGCGGCCGCTACGGCGTCTATGAATCGATCCTGCAGCGGCTGACCGTTGAGGGTCCGAAGGCGCAGGGCTGGTACACGTTCCTCAATACGACCGTCGCCGATCACAGGACGTCGTATCAGGACTACCAGATCGCCTGGGGCTTCAGGCACACCGGAACGTTCGCCTCGCGTCCCGAGGACGAAGTCGGCTTCGCGGTGGGCACGACCCATGTGAACTCGGCGGCGCTCACCCTGAATGCCGGCGGCAACGAAGTGCCGATCGAAGCCTGGTACGGCTGGCAGGCGACCGGCTGGATGAACCTCAAATTCGACGCCCAGTATGTCATCCATCCCGGCGGACGCGGATACAACGCCGCCGGCGTGAAGACCGACAACGCCTGGGTTCTTGGTCTGCGCACCCTGGTCCACTTCTGATCCGGTGGCGGTCTGCCGGCATACCCGAGCGAGGCGAGCGATGCATAGCGCCTTCGTGCGCGCGATTGAGGGCTTACGTGCGAGGCTCGAGCCTCGCACAGAGATAGCGGACCGTTTTTGCGCCGCCGTCGATGGTGGTCCGGCCGACTTCCTCGAAGCCAAGCGAATGATGGAGTGCGTCTGATATCGGATTCGGCGGCTGGAGGTTGACCTCGCACACGACACGACGATGACCGCGATGCGCGGCCTGCCGGAAGACCTCGCGGTAGAGCTTGCGCGCCAGTCCGTGCCGCCGCCACGCCGCCCCAACGACGATTCGATCGACGTAGAGGAATTGGTCCATCCGGCCGCGGAACCAGCCGAAGTGAGTGCCGTCATAGTTGTCGCCGTGCTCGAACGCCAACAGCATCGCGGCGGCCGGCGGAACGAACAGCGCGATCGTTGCTGCATCGATCAATTGTTCGAACCTCGCGGCCGTGAGCAGGGACGTTTCACTGGCACTGGCGTTGTTCAGTCGCAACAACTCCTCGCGCCCGGAATGAGCATGCAGGTCTCTGATCTCGAACTGTTCGGATTGGGAATGCATGTCGGAAGGAGTCCGTCGGCAATGCATCGGAGTGGGTTACGGCTTCGCTCGACCCGCGCTGCGATGCAACTGGAGCATGGCTGTCAGACGTCGATCTTGAAGCCGAGGTCAATTTCGGACGCAGGCAAACCTCCGCGCAAGCCCCAATTGTCGGGTGGAATCTCGATCAGAATGGTCTTGATCTCATTCGCGGGCACTCCGAGGGCGGAGAGGTTCGCCACCACGGCGCTGTAGAGGGCTTTCTTGGCCTGCAGCGATCGTCCGGAAAACAGGAAAATCTCGATGCGTGTGTAGCGCTCCGATCGGCCCGCTGGAACGATCCGGGCGGCGTCATCGTAGAGGTCGAGCACGACATCGCGGTCGTAGTCAGGGATTTTCAGCGCCGCGAGCAGAGCGTCCTGGACGGCTCCAATCACCTGGGCCTCGATGCCGCGGGCCCAAATGCCGGTCGTGATCCGAGTGCTCGGCATGATACGTCCTGCTCTTGCTTGTCGGGTTGAGGGTGGGCGCGGCGCTGGCGCCTTGCCCACCCTCCATTATCGCTCACGCCATCGCGCGTTCGGGCAGCAGCTCGGCGATCTGCACCGCGTTCAGCGCGGCGCCCTTGAGCAGCTGATCGGCCGCGACGAACATCGAGATCGAGTGGCCGCTGGGGTCGCTGAGATCCTTGCGGATGCGGCCGACCAGCACGTCGTCCTGACCGGAGGCGTCGATCGGCATCGGGAAGTAGTTCTTGGCGCGATCGTCGACGATCTTGACGCCAGGCGCCTGCGCCATGATTGCGCGGACCTGGTCCTCGGTGATCGGCTTCTCGCATTCGAAGGTGATCGCCTCGCAATGCGCGCGCAGCACCGGCACCCGCACGCAGGTCACGCCGATCGCGATCTTGTCGTCCTCGAAGATCTTGCGGGTCTCCTTGATGACCTTGGTCTCTTCGTCGTTGTAGCCGGTCTCGGGGTCAACAGCCGTGTTGTGGTTGAACAGGTTGAAGGCGTAGGGGTGCGGCATCACCTTCGGCGTAAAGACCTGTCCGTTGAGACTGGCGCGGGTCGATTCGACGAGCTCCTCCATCGCAGCAGCACCGGCGCCGCTCGCGGCCTGATAGGTCGAGATGATCACGCGCTTGATGCGGTTCTTCTGGTGGATCGGCCACAGCGGCACCAGCGCTGTGATGGCGGCGCAGTTCGGGTTGGCGATAATGCCCTTGTGGTCGCGGATGCGGTTGGCGTTGATCTCGGGGATCACAAGCGGCACGTTCGTATCCATCCGGAACGCGGAGCAATTGTCGACCACGACCGCACCGGACTTCACCGCAAGCGGCGCGAACTTCTTCGAGATGCCGCTGCCGGCCGAGAACAGTGCGATGTCGACACCCTCGAAGGCGCGCTCGGTCAGCTCCTCGATCACGACCGGCTTGCCGCGGAAGGCGACGGTCTTGCCTGCCGAGCGGGCGCTCGCCAGCGCCTTCAGCTTGCCGACGCGGAAGCCGCGCTTGTCCATGGTGGAGATGAATTCGGCGCCGACTGCGCCGGTGACGCCGACAATCGCGACGACGGGATCGTTACTCACTTTGTCCTCCATTTGAGATGTGCTGCAGACAACAAAAAAGCCCCGGACCTTCATCAGGCGGGGCTTCGGGTAGAGATGATGCGGTTCGACCGACTACGCGCGCACGCCTCCCGAGGCCCCGGAGGGCTTGGTGGTTTTGGTGGTGCGTTTGGTCGCGGTGATCATGGTTCGGACTTATGCGGGAGAGATCGGTCCCGTCAACGGCTTTTGGGCGAAAATCTGGCAAGGCCCGCCTAGAGCATTTTCGGTTCTGATTGAATCAGAACCGAAGCTCTAGCTTCTTGTTTTGACGGGTTTTCTTCACGCGAACCGGTGTCCACTTCGCTCGAAAACGCTCTGGGCCCTTACCGCCGGCGCGCGCCGGGCGGCTCGAGGATCACCTCTTTCAGATCGCTGCCAGCGAGCACCACGATCACGAAATTCAGCTTGCCGCGCTCGCGCATCAAGCCGCCGCTGATCGCCTTTCCCGAGGTCGAGCGTTCGGCGACGCGTACCGCATCCGACAGACGGTGCCGGAGCGCCCTGAGCACGACGAGGTTGCCGCGGTCCTCGGCGCCCAGCGACGTCAGCGGCGAGGCGGCCTCGCCACCCACCACTTCACCGGTCGCAGCGTCGATGGCGTGGTGCCAGATGCGGTCCTGCTGCATGGTCTTGACCCGGTAGACCGCGGGAAGCGATGCGCCGTCAAAGCTGATGTCGGCGGTGATCGCACCGGAGTGCAGCGCTTCCGCAATCGCCATCGCCTTGCGCAGCGAGATCTGTGCGGCCTGGAAGCTGTCGAGTTCGCGGCGAACCGCATGCACGTCGAGCGCGTTGTCATTGTCACGCGGGGTGAGGGCCGCGGCAGCCGAACTCGTGATCGCATGGGCCGGCGCCGCGAAGGGCAGGGCCAGCAGCGCGGTTGCAAGCAGCCGCGTTCCCAATGCCAAATACCTCAGTGCGCGCAATCGTCCTGTCCTCATCGTCGAACCTGTATCGAACTTTGCGCGTTGCCCGCGCTTGCAGCGGCCGCGCGGGCCGAGAAAGGTGCGGCCGACCCCGGTTAGTCAGGGGTCGGCCGCCGAACGTTCAGGACGGAGCGATGGCGGCTGCCCCGTCGTCACGGTCGAAATTACAAGTCGGCGTCAAAACCCTTGGGGGCTGATCTGGATTCTGCGCCTCGTTGCAACTAAACAATACGGTTTCGTTCTGTTTCGTTCAAGGCTACTCGCAATCAAGATTGCTCACGATAACGTGCGAGACGATAGAACGATCCTGCTGACTCCGCTTAGCGGGCCGGCCGGCGGCGGCCGCCCTTATCCGCCTCCTTGGCGGCCTCGCGCAGCCGATCCTGCGGCCCGACGGCGCCGGCAAGGAACAGCCGGATCGAGACCTCCATCCGCGTCTCGGCGGTCTTCATGTCGATCGGGATCCCGAAGGTTGCCATCCGATGGGTGTGGCCGACCACCATGTTGAGGAAGGTCTCGGCCGCGATCGTGGTGTCCTCGAGGTCGAGGGCGCCCTTGTCGACCAGGTGGTCGAAGAAATCCGCCGTCGTGGACACGGCTTTCGACCAGCCTTCGTCGACGGCAAGCTTGGCGACCTCGGGGAAGTTGATCGCCTGCGCGGTCAGGATCCGGCTGAAGGCGATGGAGTCCGCGCTGCAATTCAGCACCAATAACTGGCGCCCGAGCTCGGTCAGCCGCTCCTCGACCAAACCCTCGCAATTGCCGTCGCCCTGCGCTTCGGCTGCCGCGGCGGCGAGCGGGGCAAGCCAGCGGGCAATTTCGCGCCGGAGCACCGCGGCGAAAAGGCCGCGCTTGTCGCCATACTGTCCATAGACGGTGGGCTTGCTGACGCGGGCGGCCTCGGCCACCGCGTCGATCGACGTCGCATCGAAGCCGCGCTCGAGGAACAGGCGGGTGGCGACCTCGATCAGCCGCTGGTCGCGCTCGATCGCGGCATCGCGGGTCGGCCGGCCGCCGCGTGACTTGATCACGCCGCGTTTGGCCGGCTGTTTGGCGCCCTTGGCCTTGGTTGCCGTCAATCCCATTGCCCATTCATCTCGTTGTGCGTCGGACGGGTCTGTCCGGTCTATAACCCGCGCGGTACGGATTCGTCCATTCGGTGGTACCGGGGGCGGGCCGCTCATGGCGGCGTCGCGGTCCAGGCGTGCCCCGCGGCGGCCTTCTCGTATCCGTACTGATAGAGCGCGCGCATATAGGCCGTATCGAAGCCTTGCGTCTCCGGCGCCGGATAATCGCGCTCGATATAGGACAAATGGAAGCCGAGGCGGTTGCGCCGGGCGAAATCATAGGTCGAGAGGATCACGGAGCGGGTTTGCGCCTGTGTGATCGCCGAAATGCTGCGGGAGGCGACGTCGATCGTCGAGTTCGACACCAGCTCGAAGTTTCCCTCGAGCTTCTTGTTGACCAGCATGTAAATGTTCATCCGGCCATTGGCCGGCCAGCTGCGCTCCCGGAACAGGAGTGCGTCCGGCAGCGTCAGCACAGGTGCGGTGACGCCGCCATCGACATGCATCTCCTGGAAGCGTTTTCCCTGGCCCTCGGCATCGATCATGATCGGCGGAAACACCAGCGGGATGCTGGCGGAGGCGGCCATCACGTCGCGAAACAGCTGCAACGCCTCGGGCGTGCCGACGGCGGCGATCCGCCCCATGTCCCAGATCACCGTGCGCTGGGTGTCGAGATCGGTGGTGACGATCAGGAGCTTTCGGCCCTTGGCGTTTTCGCGCGCCACCTCACTCAGGATGTCCTGGCCGACGTAGCGCGCTACCAGCTCGCGCAGCCGCTTGTTGCCGAACAGGCCGGAGCCGAACAGCACCCGCATCAGGCTCGGGTCCTGTAGCAGGCTCTCCGCGATGCCTGAGGTGTAGACCTCCTTCAGCGTGTCATCGTAGCGGGGGCCGAGGAACGCAAAGGGCGCAATGAGTCCGCCGGTGCTGACGCCGGAGACGACCGAGAAGGCCGGGCGATTGCCTGCCGCGGTCCAGCCGTTGAGGACACCCACGCCGTAGGCGCCGTCGGCACCGCCGCCGGAGAGGGCGAGATAGGTCTTGATCGGGGCGACGTCGCTCTTGTCGAGCCGGAATCTGGACGCCGGCTCGTCGGCGTAGCGGCGCAGCCCGTCGAGATCGAGCACCCGCGAATTGACGGCGTCGGCCGCCGTGTAGGGCGTCCGCGGCAGCGAGCTGCAGGCCGCCAGCGCGAAAGCCAGGCCACACAGCAGAGCGGCATGCCGGATCGCGCCGGCAGCCGTCGTGCGAGGGCTGATGCCCCGAGGCCGGGCGCTAGGGATTGAGACCATCTCTGCCAATCACGTCTCTGCGTGGATTGCGGCGCGGCGGGGAAGTCCGCTGCCCCATTATCGACATAAAACGATACGGTTTCGTTTTGTTTAATGTGGCGGCCGGCCCGAAGCAAGTATCGATCCGGCTGCCGGCGTTCACGAAGTCGGGCGAGAGGCGTTATCCGACGGGTTGATCGGGCGTCAGTGACACGCAATAAGCAGCCGCATGAATCTTCCCAATCAATTCGAGCTCTTGGCAACCGACGGCGCTGCCCGCACCGGGCGCCTGACCACGCCGCATGGCCTGGTGCGGACGCCCGCATTCATGCCGGTCGGCACCGCCGGCGCGATGAAGGGCATGCATTGGCGCGAGGTGCGCGATGCCGGCGCCGATATCGTGCTCGGCAACACCTATCATCTGATGCTGCGGCCGGGCGCTGAGCGGATCGCCGGGCTTGGCGGTCTGCAGCGCTTCACTGGCTGGGGCGGTCCGATGCTGACGGATTCCGGCGGCTTCCAGGTCATGTCGCTCTCGGAGCTGCGCAAGGTGACCGAGAAGGCCGTGACCTTCCGCTCGCATATCGACGGCGCCAAGGTCGAGCTGTCGCCGGAGCGCTCGATCGAGGTGCAACTTCTGCTCGGCTCCGATATCGCGATGCAGATGGACGAATGCGTGCGGCTGCCCGCCGAGCGCGCCGACATCGAGCGGGCGATGCAGCTGTCGCTGCGCTGGGCCGAACGCTCCAAGCGCGCGTTCGAGGCGGCGCCGGACGGCTACATGCTGTTCGGCATCGTGCAGGGTGGCGATGTCCCTGATCTCAGGCACGTCAGCGCGCGCGGGCTCACCGATACCGGCTTTCACGGCTACGCGATCGGCGGGCTGGCGGTCGGCGAGCCGCAATCGGTGATGTTGTCGATGATCGAGGAGACCGCGCCGGCGCTGCCGGCCGATCGGCCGCGCTATCTGATGGGCGTCGGCACGCCGGAGGACATTCTCGAGGCGGTGGCGCGCGGCATCGACATGTTCGACTGTGTGATGCCGACACGGAACGGACGCCACGGCATGGCGTTCACCCGCTTCGGCCAGATCAACCTGCGCAACGCCCGGCACGTCGACGATCCGCGCCCGCTGGATGAAGAGAGCCCGTGGCCGGCGGCACGTAGCACTTCGCGCGCCTATCTGCACCATCTGGTGCGTGCGGGCGAAACACTTGGGGCAATGCTGCTGTCCGAAATCAACGTCGCCTATTACCAGGAGCTGATGCAGGGCATCCGTGACGCGATCGCAAACGGCACGTTCGAGGCCTTCAGAACGAAAACGCGCGCCGGTTGGGCGCGCGGGGACATCGCTCCGAGGTGAGCTGCGTGATCAGTTGCACACGATCGGTTTGACGGTGTGCTTGGTGACGAACCCGTAACCGCAAGTGTCGCAGGTCCAGAGATAGCTGATCAAATTGTCTTGGAGGTACGCGGACGCTTCTGCCGCGATCATGGAGTCCGCACACACCGGACAGGTCGGCAAATCGCTGCCGCGCGGATCGGGCCTGGACGCTGCGGTCGACAGAACTTCAGCGAGAGCTGGCATGTGACCTCCTTTGCGTTCGGAGCTGTACCTGACGAAAGTATATAGACGCACTTGTTTGACCTTGTCGCAACACAAATGCGTAGGTTTTACGTTATTTGCGCAGGTTCTCATTTTTGCGATGCAACGAATTTGTGCCTCGGCGGTTTCTCACTTGCGCGTCATGATGCGCTGCTTCTAATGAGAGAAGACCGCATATTCCCAGCATATCCCGCAACAGGAGCCGCTTGATGGACGCGCCGTCGACAACGAGTGCAGTGCAACCCGGACGCGGCCGCGTCTTCGATTCCATCGTCGATGCGATCGGCTCGACCCCGATCGTACGCCTGCGCAGATTGCCGCAGGCGGGTGGCGTCCACGCGACGATCCTCGCCAAGCTGGAATACTTCAATCCGGCGGCCAGCGTGAAGGACCGCATCGGCGCGGCGATGATCGTGGCGATGGAGAAGGCGGGCATCATCAACGCCGACACCGTGCTGATCGAGCCGACCTCGGGCAATACCGGCATTGCGCTCGCCTATGTCGCCGCATCGCGCGGCTATCGGCTGAAGCTCGTGATGCCGGAATCGATGTCGATCGAGCGGCGCCGGATGCTGGCCTTCCTCGGCGCCGAGATCGTGCTCACGCCGGCCGCGCAGGGCATGAAGGGCTCGATCGCTGCCGCGGAAGAACTGGTGCGCACGACGCCCAACGCGGTGATGCCGCAACAGTTCAAGAATCTCGCCAATCCTGAAATCCATCGCCGCACCACCGCCGAGGAGATCTGGAATGATACCGGCGGCAACATCGACTATTTCGTCGCCGGCGTCGGCACCGGCGGCACCATCACCGGGGTCGGGCAGGTGCTGAAGCCGCGCAAGCCGTCATTGCGGATCGTCGCGGTTGAGCCGGAAGAGAGCCCGGTGCTGTCGGGCGGTCAGCACACCCCGCACAAGATCCAGGGCATCGGCGCGGGCTTCATCCCTGACATCCTCGACCGCTCGGTGATCGACGAGATCGTCAAGGTCAACAGCGCGACCGCGATCGAGACCTCGCGCGCGCTGGCGCGCAACGAAGGAATCCCCGGCGGCATTTCCTCGGGGGCCGCGATCGCGGCCGCCTTGCAGATCGGCAAGCGGCCGGAGGCTGCGGGCAAGACCATCCTGGCGATTGTGCCGTCGTTCTCGGAGCGCTATCTCTCGACGGCGTTGTTTGAAGGAATTTGAGACACAGGAATCCAGGATATGGCCGATCAGCCGAGGCGACCGCGAACCCTGAACGATGCCCGCAGCGAGGCCGAGGCGGCGTTCAAGCGCGCCACCACCAAGGTCGCGGACGCGGTGCCAAAGACTGTCGCCGTCCCCGGCGTCCGCGAGCAGGTCACGCTGCGGATCGATCAGGACGTGCTGCAATATTTCCAGGAGGGCGGCCCCGGCTGGCAGGACCGCATCAACGCGGCGCTGCGCAAGGCCGCCGGGAAGTAGCGCACTTCCAAAACAAGCAAGCCCGGGATGATCCCCGGGCTTGTTGCTATGCGGCGACCTGCGCGGCGGGCCGCGAGTGTCACCGTGCGCGCGCCAGCGCCGCTGCGCCCGGCTTCAGGTTCAGGAGGTTGCCGGCCAGGATCATGGCCGCGCCGAGCACCGTGTAGGCATCGAGCTGCTCGGCGTAGATCAGCCAGCCGACGATCGCGGTCAGCGGCACGCGAATGAAATCCATCGGGATCACCACGGTTGCGTCGGCGTGGAGCAGGGCGCGCGCCATGCAGTAATGCGAGAACGTGCCGCAGAACGCGATCGCGACGAGCCAGCCCCAGGTCGAGAGCGGCGGCCAGATCCACACATAGAGCGCGGGCCCGATGCTCGCGAGCGATTGCACCACCAGCATCCAGAACAGGATCGCCAGCGTTTGTTCGGTCCGCGTCAACGACTTGACCACCACGACCGAGATCCCGAAGCCGACGGCCGCGGCGAGCGCGATCAGCTGGCCCGGATTGATCGCGCCGGTCGCCGGCCGCACGATGACGAACACGCCGACCAGGCCAAGCACGATCGCGACGATCTTCCAGGATGTCATCCGTTCGCCGAGAAAGCTCGCCGCGAGGATCGCGGTCCAGATCGGCATCGTGAACTCGATCGCGACCACCTGGCCGATCGGGATCAATGTCAGCGCATAGAACCAGCCGAGCTGCGCGCAGAAATGAACCAGGTTGCGCGCGATGTGGATGTGCACGCGTGCCGTCTTCACGATCGCGAATCCGCCGTTCATGTGGATCAGCGGATAGAGCATCACGAAGCCGAGCACGCCGCGAACCGCCATCAGCTGGAACACGTTGACCTCGCGCGTCGCCTCGCGGCCGGCCACCGCCACAATCAGCATGAGCGCGAGCCAACCGGACATCCACAGCGCTGCGCCGGTTTTTGAGGGTGTGCGATCCATGACGGGAAACGAGGTGAGGGGTACCCGGTATCGGCGAGCCGATACGAATTTGCAACGTGCAATTCTGCCGGCGTGGTGATGTGTCGACCATGTGATCTCTGCTAAGCAGGTCGGGAATAATCACATCAGGAGGATCTGCTCATGCGTGTCTTGCAACCGGCCGAATGGTCGAAACCCCGCGGCTTCTCGCACGGTGTCGCGTTCGACGCTCCGGGCAAATGGATCGTGCTGGCGGGGCAGACCGGCGGCGACGAAAAGGGCGACTACGTACCCGAGATGGCAGCCCAGGTCGGCACGGCGCTGAAGCGCATCGTCAAGCTGTTGAACGAAGCCGGCGCCGGTCCCGAGCACATCGTCCGCCTGACCTGGTACCTGACCAGCCGCATCGAATACGAGGCCGCGGGCACCGGCATCGGCGCGGCGTGGAAGGAGACGCTCGGGCGCAATTTCCCGCCCTCCACGCTGCTCTACATCGACGGGCTGGTCGATCTGCGCGCCAAGGTCGAGATCGAGGTCACGGCGTTCGTGCCGGCCGCCTAGCAACGCCGAGACGCGTGCGACGTCATTGTTGCGCGGCCAGCAAAAAGCCCTCGGGGGTGACCCGAGGGCTTTTCTCGTCGGCGGAGCGATCGATTACTTCGACAGCGTGATGCTGGCGCCGCGGAACTGGCTGTCGGGCCTGATGGTGACGGACTGCTTGTTGCCGGAGGTGCGCATCGAGATGTCGGCGTTGAAGCCGGGAGCGCTGGCAACGACCTGGAAGTTGCCGCCACCGCCGCGACCTCGCAGGTCGCCGCTGACATTGCGGCTGGTCTCGCTCCACGAGCCGCTGACGGCGCTGCCTTGCGCCTGCACGTCGGCAGCCAGGTTGAACTTGTAGGCGTCGCTGGCGCAGGTGAGGCTCATGGTCATGTTCGGGCCGCCGACACGGTAGGTCGCGCGGCAGCGAATCCGCTCGCTGGAGCCGTCGTCCAGCGTGACCGAGCCGCCGCCCGACCAGGTGCCCGCCATGCCGGCGAACGGGCTGGACTGGGCATGGCCCGCGGTGCTGGCCAATGCGGTCACGAAAAACGCGGCGGCTGCAAATGCTGGCCGCCGCGCGATGGCGAAGAACCTTGATACGCTGGTGATCTTACTGACGGGACGCTTCCCATCGGCCGCTGCACGGTACGCCAGCTGATGCCCCATTCCACTTCCCCGATCCGGAGTTGCCACTGAGTTGACCGTTCGCATATGCACCATTGATCGAGACTCGCACAAGTCCCCCACTGCCCACGGTGCCGGAGATCGCCGCACCCTGCGCCGAGATCTTTCCTTCGACGACATTCACCGTCGAACTGGACGACGGCTCGCAGCTGCCGGTCTTGGTGACGACTGTGACGCTCCAGAGGCCGTCATAGGGCTGCTGCGCGGACACGGGAGCAGCGGTGAGGGCGGCAGCCGAGGCGACCGAAGTGACCAAAATCAGGTCGCGAATGCGGATCGAACGCATGAATCAAATCCCTGTAATTTCGTGTGATGACGCGGCTTATCCTGTCACAATGTGTTCAAAATTTGCTGCGTCGCGAGAGGCCCCAAATGTTCCTGTGAACTCAAACACATCATGGTGAATCTGGTTCCGGATCAGGAACGAGAAATTTGCCTCCGCGCTTCACGGAATCAGGTATTTAAGTACCTTATTTCGGCTTAGTGTTTGGTACCGCTGAGGTTTGGCGCCTTGGTTGCAAACTGCTCATCCTGCGGCTTGGCCGGCAGCGAGCCGTTGACCTTGCCGTAGTCGATGACCTCGGCGAGCAGACGCAGACCGAGCGGCGCCAGCGCGCGCTCCCAAAGCTCGCGGGCGGTCTCGCCCTTTTTGACGAACACCCAGTCCTGCGCCGCGATTGCGCCCGCGTCCATGCGGTCGGCGAGGTGATAGATGCTGCCGCCGGCGATCGGATCGCCTTCCTTGATGGTCCACTCCACCGCAGCGATGCCGCGGTGTCGGGGCAGCAGCGATGGGTGGTACCCGACGCCGCCAAGCTTGGCCACGGCAAGCGCCTCCTTGCTGACGCGGGCGTGGCTGTGGGCGGTCACGATCAGGTCGGTGCCCGGGGCGATCTCGGCGGCCGTCACCAGCTTGGGGTCGGCCTGAACGACGACCTCGATGCCGGCCGCCCGAGCCGCTGCCGCAAGCCGGTCCTCGCCGTCATGGACGACCACCCTGACGAGCGTGACGTGATGCTCGCGCAGCATGTTCAGGGTCGTCACGCCGAAATGGCGGGAACCGACAAGGGTAATGCGCATGGGATGAATTCCGTGGGGGTTATTCTGGGTCTATTCGGGCTGCCGCTATGCCGATAGCACACCGCGGCGGCCTGTTTTGCTGTCCTGCCCGTTATCAACAAGCCGGCCGGGTGGCAATCTCAGGCCGCCGGCTGCTTGCTCACCAGAACCTTGTCGATGCGCCGGCCGTCGAGGTCGACGATCTCGAATTCCCAGCCCTGCGCCGTGGTTTTGGCTCCGACATCGGGGATCGCGCCGAATTCATGCAGCAGGAAGCCGGCCGCGGTCTGGTAGGGGCGCGGAGAGGGCAGCGCGATGCCGAGCAGTTCGCTGAATTCGAGCGCGGGCATCCAGCCCGAGATCAGATAGGAGCCGTCGTCGCGCCTGACATAAGCGGGCTCGGCCGGACCTTCCTCGGTATGGAAGGCGCCGACGATTGCCTCAAGGATATCGGCGCTGGTGACGACGCCCTGGAAGGTGCCGTACTCGTCGTGCACGAGGCCGATATGCACCGCGGAGTCGCGCAGGATCGCGACCACGTCGCGGGCGTCCACCGTTTCCGGGATGATCGGCGCGTCGCGCGTCAGCGCGCGGATGTCGGGCGCCTGGCCCGCGAGGTAGACGTCGAGCACGTCCTTGGCCTGCACGATGCCGAGCGCATGATCGCGGTTGCCGTCGAACACCACGCAGCGCGAGTGGCTGCTCTTCTGCAGCGTCGCGAGGATCTCCGCTGCGGGAGCGGCGAGGTCGATGAGGCTGACTTCGTGGCGCGGCGTCATCACGGCGCCGACCGGCAGATCGCCGAGCCGCATCACGCCGGCGATCATCTCCTTTTCGCCGGGCTCGAGCACGCCGGCGTTCTCGGCTTCCACCACCAGTGTCTTGATCTCGTCCTCGCTGACGCGGTCCTGCGCATCCTCGCGATGGCCGAGCAGCCAGAGCAACGCCTTGCCGGAGCGGTCGAGGAGCCACACCACCGGCAGCGACAGTTTTGCCATCACCGTCATGGCCGGCGCAGCCTTGACCGCGATCGACTCCGGATCGCGCAGCGCGATCTGCTTCGGCACCAGCTCGCCTATGATCAGCGAGGCATAGGTGATCGCGCCGACGACGATGCCGACACCGGCGGCGTCGGCGACGTTTGCCGGCAGTCCGAGCTCGAACAGCCATTGCGAGAGGCGCTGGCCGAGCGTTGCGCCCGAGAAGGCGCCCGACAGCACGCCGATCAGCGTGATGCCGATCTGCACGGTGGAGAGGAATCTTCCGGGATTGGAGGCCAGCGCAAGCGCACGGCGCGAACCGCTGACGCCGCGTTCAACCAGCGCCGCGAGGCGCGCCGGACGGGAGGAGACGATGGCGAGTTCCGACATTGCCAACAGACCGTTGACGACGATCAAGACCGCCACGATCGCAAGTTCCAGATATAACACGGGAGTCCCTGAGCTTGGGCGGCGTCGGCCGCTGCACGACGCCCTATATAGGCATACCGGCGCGGCTTTGCTGTGCCCTGTCGGACGTCCCTGCACAAGCAGAGCGTGCGTATGGCGCGCATGCAGCAGGAGATCGCGGCATTTTGGCGCGCGGGCTGTTGTGGCGATCGGAGGCGCGGTTCGTGGATGCCCTCATCACGGCGTCAAACTCTAGGCGAGTATCCGCAGCTCCGGCTTGGCGAACTTTCTGGCAGGCGATGCAGGCTGTCTCGGCGCTCGTTCGGCAGCCTGTAACTGCGTGCGCAAATCGGCACTGCACTGCTTCATCTGGTTGCGCAATTCGCGGCGCGAGAAGGCGGTGAGCGAGGGGTCCGCAAGCTGCTGCCAGGCCTTGCGCAGCCATTCCTGCAGCTCGCGAATATTCCGATCCAGAATCTTCTGATCCAAAATCTTCTGATCCAAGACGTCGGGCTGGGTCATGCCGCCAAATCCCACGAAGTGATCAGTTGCAAAGTAACGCTGATTCGCGCCGTTTCACCTAACGGTATGTTGCGCGGGTGAGCTTGAGGCGGCGAGATCTGCACGGGCAGGCGTGCTGATATCCGCGTCAGCTGGCGTTGCCGGATCCTGTGCGCAGGAAATCCACCACGATAGGCAGCGCGAGGACGAGCGCTGCCAGCACCGAGAGATGACGCGTCTGCGCGGTGGAGAGGCCGAGATCGTATTGAGCAAGATAGGCAAGCATGATCGCTGCGTAGGCAGCAACGCAGACGGCCACAACGATACTCACGAAATCGGTCTTGCTCTGCATGGCGACACCGCGTTGTTGCCGACGCGGTGTAGCGCGGCTCAGCCTTGGCCAACTATGAGCCGGTTCACGGGCGCGGCGCACGCCGTGCCAACGAGCTCCGCGGATCGCTGCGGTCAACCGCCGGCAACGTTGCTCACGCGTACCGCAACAGGGAATCCGCGCCGTCGCGCGGGCGATGGAGAATTCTGGCGCGCTGTGGCGACCTGACCTGCCGCCAGCAGGCTTAGCGAGGAGCGTTACCTTGAACGTTGCCTTGGCTTCCACGCGGAAGCTTGACCGGGATGTGGGGCGACGTGCTCACCACACGCGGGCTTCCGTCGGAATGGGTCTGGCCGTTAAGCAACGTCTCGAGCAACAGAATGAATTTCTCGGCAAGCATGGGCGTAGCCCTCGTCGTCCAATTCCTGTAAGTCGCGGCGTCCTCTCGAAAATTCGATCAACAAAATGCGAGCCGCAGCCGTCTTGGCAATGCTGCGCCGCGAGCCCGTCCATGTGCAATCCGGGAGACTACCGGCGTCCGCCGGCTCAGGTCGCGCGCTGTTGCTGCGAGAAGGCGGGTCTGGATCCCTCGCAGCCAGCAACCGCGGGGCCATGAGCCAAACCCTCGAAGCGCCAAAGCGTCGTCAGCGATACCGTGCCACAGCGCTCGCAGCGAAGCGGTGTGTCGCCATGCAAATATCGTCCGCGCCTGAACAGTTGAGGCGACGCGATTTCCTTGCAACTCGGGCAAGCCAACGCCAGCTTGCTCGTCTTCCAGCGTCGAATTAATCGAAACACCGTACCCTCAGCGTTTCCGAGACGTCCGATGGCTGCAATTTAGCAATCGACACCCCTGCGTGGAAAGGTGCTGAACGTCACAGCTGCGGGTTTTGTAGCATCCGGCCCACGGGGCCTTTGCCGAGAATCGGGACGGAATGGTTGCCAAATCCCTACCGGCGGGCCACCCAGCGCGTGATCTCATCACACCGTTCCTTCAAGGATGTACGCTAGCGATAGCGACCATGGATCGGCAGCAAGATATTGATGAGGGTATCGTACCGGCGCTGCGCCGCAGCTACGGGCGGGTGGCCTGGTGGATTGTGCGACTCAATCGCGTGTTCGAGCCGTCGCGCGCCGCCGAGCCGTCACGGACCGAGGTGCCGTCGCGCGCGTCCGTCCCGCCACGGTGGCCGGTCCCGCCGCGCCCGGAATAGTCACCACCAGAATACCGGCACCCCCTGTATCGGCCGCTCGGTCGGGCTGCTATGCATGCGCCATCCGCGGACTTACGGTCCGCCGTTTTTGACGATGCAGCCGCGCGGCGGCGCAAGCGACGGGAAGGACTGACACAATGATCGAGACGGTTGGCATCATCGGCGCCGGAACCATGGGCAACGGCATCGCGCAGATCTGCGCGGCGGCGGGGCTTGCTGTCACCATGGTGGATATCTCCGACGCGGCGGTGCAGCGCGGCCTGAAGACGGTCGGGACCAGCCTCGATCGCCTGGTCGCCAAGGAGAAGATGACAGCGGCCGATCGCGACGCGACGCTTGGGCGCATCAACGCGACCACCGACAAGTCGAAGCTTGCCGCCTGCGATCTCGTGATCGAAGCGGCGACCGAGAACGAGGAGCTGAAGATCAAGATCCTGAAGGATCTCTGCGCCGGGCTGAAGCCGAGCGCGCTGGTTGCGACCAACACCTCGTCGATCTCGATCACCCGCCTGGCGGCCTCCACCGATCGTCCTGATCGCTTCATCGGGATGCACTTCTTCAATCCGGTCCCGGTGATGGCGCTGCTCGAATTGATCCGGGGCTTGCAGACCTCCGATGACACCGTCGCCAAGGCCGAAGCCTTCGCCAAGCGCATCGGCAAGGTCGCGATCACGGCGAAGAACAGCCCGGGCTTTGCGGTCAACCGCATCCTGTGCCCGATGATCAACGAGGCGATCTTCGCGCTGCAGGAAGGCATTGCGACGGCCGAGGAGATCGATGCCGGCATGAAGCTCGGCTGCAACCATCCGATCGGCCCGCTCGCGCTTGCCGACCTGATCGGGCTCGACACCATGCTGTCGGTGATGGAGGTGTTTTACACCGGCTTCAACGACCCCAAATACCGGCCGGCGCCGCTGCTGAAGGAGATGGTCGATGCCGGCCATCTCGGCCGCAAGACCGGGCAGGGGTTCTACAGCTACAGCAAGTAAGGCTGCGCCGCGCGGCGAACACCGTAGTCATCCGGGATGGATCGCGCCTGTGACCTGACGTACACGCAGACCTCTGATCCGCCACGTGAGGCGGGGGACATCAGACACGAGGCCCGGGCTCCTAGGCACACCGGGCCTCGTGTTTTTTGTGGGGTCCTGAACTCAGTTCGCGGAGGCGACCGGCGTGATGCTGGTTTCTTCGGGATCGGCGCCGAACAGGCCGACGAGTTACTTTTTAATAGTCCGGCATCCTTTCCTTGAGCGTGGCGCGCGTGTAGGGCTCGTGCCCGGAATCCTTGCCGGCCAGGAAGATGCTAGCGGTCACCGCGAAGAACTCCAGCTGGTTCTTCAACGCGTAGGCCTCCTTGGCGAACAGCTCCTTTGACTTGGCCTGGCCGAGGAAGCTCTTGATGCCCTTGTTCTCATGGCCATTCGGCATCAGCCGGCCCTGTTCACGCTGAAAAGGGCCTTGAACCTTCCTTACAACTCTTGCTCACAGCTTCTTGAGGCGGCGACCGGAAACCTCGCACATCTCGCCGGCGTACCTACATCAGTAGCTGGGTGCCGATTGAGGAAGGAAGCAGGATCATGCGCAGGACGAATTGGGCAATTCTGGCGTTTGCGGCGCTCGGAACGAGCTGGATTGTCGGCTCCGCATCGCCGGCGGTCGCCGATCCCTATGATTATCCGTGGTGCATCCAGGGCAGGCAGGAGGGGTATCCCGGCTATTGCGGGTACCAGACCTACCAGCAATGCCAGGCGGCGGCGTCTGGCCGCAATGCCTATTGCGGCGTCAACCCGCGCGTTGCGTTCAGCCAGCAGCGGATGGCGCCGCGGGCGATCCGCTGAGCGGCCGTCGGCCGTGCGACCATCAGGCACGATGATTGCATTGCCAATAGTCAGACAGTTACCCCCTTGGAGGGCAGACCCTCTTGGAGAGCAAATGGGCGAGATCATCAGGTTTATCTCGAAGTCTGAACGGGAGCGCGCGCGTCTGATCCGCGAGGCCCGGGCGAACTACGAGCGCATCTTTCCATCGGCCGGTTCGACCGACGTGGAAGGCGCGGCGGACGAGGGCGACGCAGGCGGGGCCTCGTCGAAGTCGTAGCGTGCCGGTCTTGCACCCGAGGCTTGCACCCGAGAGACGGCTGACGCCGCAATGTGGAAACGAATCTGGCAGACTTGGACGATCGACAGGCCGGCCGCGTTTGGCGATTGGCTCTGGCAGGTTCTGGTCGTGGAGCTCGCTGCCTTGCTCGACCGGCTGACGCTGCGCAAGCTGATTGCGCTGATCCCGGTCGTCATCTTGATCGGCGCCTATTGGCATCGGATTCCGCTTCCTCCCGAGTTGATGCTGGTTGGCGATGTGCTGGCCTATATCGACATTTTCTCGATGATCTTCCTGATCGGCTTCTTCACGCGCGCGGCGACCGTGCTGGCCGTCGTCCGCCAGGCGATCGATTCTATCAACTGGATGCTGCGGCGTGTGCCGACGGCGCTGCGCAGGCTCGATATCCGTCACCGTCGCGCAAGCGACACCACCGCCGCAAGCGGTCCACGCGCGCGAGCAACGACGAGGAGGACGCCGCTGTCATACCCGGTCTTGCCTGGGCCTAATCCGGGGCGACGTGCGGTGAAGACCGCGAGTGCTCCGCTATCGCGGCTGCCCGGCCTGCTCATCGCCGTCGTCAGCCAGCAGCCGGGCCGGGCTGCGCGCGGAGGCGCCGTCCTGGTTACGCCGGTGCGAACTGGAGAGATCGGTCGCGCCCTGCCGGGATCGATGAAATGCGAGACCCATCTGGAAGCTCCAGACACCGAACAGCACGGCACCTGCCACACAGGCGGCCACGAAGGCCCAATCGCGCTTCTTCATCTGCTTCAACAACGCCAAATCGATGCCGCGCCGGCCGCGGCCCGCTCCAGCGAAATCTCTCGCAACGATGCCTGCAAAGCAAGACTCCGGCAGTCTGAAACGATCAAACGCGCTTGCCGATGCTCACTCCAGCGCCGGTCACGGAGCGGTGATTATCAAATCATGCATCCAGAAACACTCGGACCAGCTAGTCCGGCCCCCGCAACAATCTTGCCAAACTTTCACTAGGTCGCGGGCGCAGTGAGTTCGACAATGCGGAACCTAATCGGACGAATCGCAATGACCGAACTTGAGGAGCTTCGATACTTCGAGCATCAGTGCCTGGAGATGGCGAAGCAATCCACGCTGCCGGACGCGCGTCGTGCGCTCCAGATCCTGGCGCGCAACTACGCCACCGCGGCCGAGGTCCTCGAACGGCGCGCACAATCTGCCAACACCGCGCTCGCGCAATTGTTTCGATGCCTGAGACTGTGACGAGGGGAGGCACCGGCATGGCCGGAGGTCGTGCGGATGATCCTGGTATCGGAGGTGACAGTCGCTGCGGTCCTACCTCCGCGCGGTCGCATAGAGATCAGTTCCGAACAGCCGGCCTTCGGTCTGAATTCGCCAGTCGCGCGGAATGAGGCCGACAATCGGATGATCCGGCACATTGGTGCGACGGATCGTGTGCTCCTTGAATGCGTTCAGCATGCGCGAGAATGCGGCCTTTGAGGCAAGCACGACTTCCGGCGCGATCCGTCCGTCAGGGGCGGCATCGAAGTCGGCCGGCCGTGCTTGTCGAGGGCGAGCGGCTCGTCACTCCCGGCGGCAACCGACCTGACATAGTGCAAGGTCTCGGCGGGGTGTTTCAGCCGGCGCAGATGGCTGGTCGCGCTGTAGACCATGATGATTGCCGTTCCGCCGGGGCGAAGGACCCGGTGCACCTCTGAAATCGCTTTTTTCAGGTCTCCGGTATGATGAAGACAGCCGATCGTCACGACGTGGTCGAAGTTGCCTTCAGGGAACGGAATATCGAGGGCTGAGCCCTGGATCGCTTGCCCCGGCAAGCCCGCCAGCGCAAGTCGATGGCGCAACCAGTTGACGGGACCGGCCGCAATGTCGAGGCCGGTCAATTGCGCGCCCGCGGCCGCAACGGCCTGCGACACCGAACCGTAACCAAGGCCGATCTCGAGAACGGACTTTCCCGCCAGTTGATCGAACGGGATGAAGCGCCGCAGATAGGGATAATACTGGAAAAACCATCGGTCGAAGTTGCCGATCGAAACCGCGTCGGAACCTTCATAACCATAGAGTTTCGCCGCCTTCGTCCCGCAGACGTGCTGCGACGCGCTCGGTCATCGATATTCGAACGAGCGTGAAGGCTTCTGGCATCGGTTCGAGTCCGGTAGGGAGCGCCATTTCACCGGCGCGTAGCCGAGTTCGCCAAGGCATCGGATTTTGACTCCGACATTCCGCAGGTTCGAGTCCTGCCGCACCGGCCATCTTCCCGATATAGCTCAGCGGTAGAACGGCGGCCTCATAAGTCGTGCCGGTCGGCGGTTCGATTCCGCCTGTCGGGACCAAGTTCTCCGCCTTCGTCTAGTGGTCAAGGCACTGGGTTGTGGACCCGGGGACGCTCGGTTCGATTCCGACAGGCGGGACCAATTCGCAACGCGCCGCAAGGAGAGACGTCGCCGTTGCACCGGCAAGCTTTCATTAACCCGACTCACACAAGGTTCGTTCCAGGCCGTCTGGATGGGCCGCTTGCAGAAGGCCGCCACGCGTAGCAGCGTGGCGGCTTTTTGCGTCTAACAGCGTTACAGGAGACGACCGATGGACTACGGCGCCTTCACCGACGCCAGCTTGAAGATGATGTATGAGGCCGTCCGCGGCGCGCTCGCGGCCGACGATGAGTTCGAGGCCTACGGCGAAGAGCCAAAATTCCGGGTCCGCTCGACGCCCGAGTGGAAACGGCATGCCGGCAGTCTTGAGGCCGAGATGCTAAAGCGCGGGCTGCTGGTCGATATCATCGACTGGACGGGCGGTCAGGGCGAGCTTCCGCTGACCGACGCCTGAAGTCAGGCCGCAGAAGGTGTGTCGCGCCCGCAACGCCCCAAGAGTTCCGTTGGGCGTTGGGGCTTTTCGGACTTCACTGTGTGGCAATTTCCCGATCTAATAATGGCGGACCTGAGGCGAATATTTTTACTACCAAGGCGTTCATTTTAGGTCAGGTTCAGGAGGCCGCTGTCCAGCGCCAGCGGCCTCTTCGTATTGCTTGAGTGATTGTGCTTCATTGATTGCAAAGAGATTGTCCGATGCCCCTGCAGGTGTGGACCGTTGTCGCATCGATCGGCTGGACCGCCGTCGTGGGCGCGATGCTGCTCTATATGATTTTGGGACCGAGCTGACGGGATCGAGACGTTCAAGTTTTGAGACGTTCAAGTCTTGGCGGCAGCCGATATGGCTGTCCGATTCAATTTGCAGAACAGCTGACGGGGCAGAGGCGGCCTCAATTCAGCTTCGTCCGATCGAGCAGCTCAGACTCAAGACAGACGGGAACAGGGACGATGATGGCGTAGCGCCGGCTGCCATCGATTGCCAGCCTGATCCGGCCGACGCTTGAGCGCCAGACGGGATCAACCGTGCCAACGAGCCGCGCGCAGCAGCGCGAGCGAATTCTCGTGATGCGGAGTTCTCACGTTCCAGGTTCCCGAGACGCGAACCCTGCGCCACTGACAAATTGCCGCACTCGGCGAGTTCCGCAGCATCGTCTCGTACTTAATGTCAAGCCTGTGGCCGGGGACTACCTCTAAATCTCCCGCCTAAATTGTCTTTTTCATTGTTCAATCAATCCCTGCATATTGAGTTGGGAGATTTTTCGTTGCCGCTCCAATCCGCCTTAACGGCCTCGATTGGATTTCCGTCACCTGATCAGTTCGACCCGCAACCTGAGCACAGCAGCTTTTCGCTGCTGTACGGCGTTCGCATTCGTGAGCGCTCGAGCGGTTCGTTCTGGTTCGGTGATTGGCACACCGGTTCTTCCGGTGACCTCAGAATTCTGCCGACTGCTCGCATTGCGCAGCCACTATTGATGACGGAAGGGGAATTTTACCATGGCAACATTTACAGGCACGTCAGGTCCAGACACCCTGACCGGAACCCCCAACGGTTCGAACACAGATGACACGCTGCTGGGGCTCGACGGCAATGACACGCTGATCGGCGGCGATGGCGCCGACTCCCTTGATGGAGGCAACGGATTTGACTTTGCATCCTACAGCGACTCCGGCACCGGAGTTGTGGCAAGCCTGCTGCACCCGGGCAACAACACGGGCTTTGCGGCGGGGGACACCTACACTTCGATCGAAGGGCTGATCGGCAGCAACTTCAACGACACTCTTGAAGGCGACGGAACCGGCTCGTTCCTGCGGGGCGGACTGGGAGCTGACTCGATCCGCGGCGATTTAGGCCGCGACTACGCCGACTACGCGAATTCGGCCGCCGGAGTTACAGTCAATCTTGCAGACCCGACACAGAACACCGGAGAAGCGGCCGGCGACACATATTTCGACATCAGCAACCTCAGTGGGTCGGCGTTCGACGACACGCTGATCGGCGATGCCAACAGCAATTTCCTGCGTGGCGGCCTTGGCGCCGACTCCCTCGATGGCGGAGCAGGTTTCGACTACGCCGATTACGCCAATTCGTCGGCCGGCCTCGTCGTCGATCTCGCAGACCCGACACAGAACACCGGTGAAGCCGCCGGAGACACATTCACCTCGATTGAAGCCATCCAGGGAAGTGCCTTTAACGATACCCTGATCGGCGACGCAAACAGCAATAACTTGCGTGGCGGTGCCGGTGCCGACTCGCTTGATGGCGGCGGAGGCACTGACTACGCAGACTACGGCAACGCTGCAACGGCAGTCGTTGCAAATCTCGGAAATCCGGGCAGCAACACCGGCGATGCTGCTGGTGACAGCTATACCTCGATCGAAGGCATCATCGGCTCGGACTTCGGTGACACGCTGACGGGCGATGCAGGAAATAACAATCTGCGCGGCGGTCTCGGCGCCGACGCGTTGGACGGCGGAGCCGGTAACGACGTTGCGGAATATATCACATCCAGCACTGGCCTGCTTGTGAGCCTCGCAAATCCGGCCTTGAACACGGGCGAGGCGGCCGGAGACACGTACATCTCGATTGAGGGGCTGAGAGGGTCAGACTTCAACGATACCTTGATCGGTGATGCCGGGGACAACCTGCTGGACGGCGCAGGCGGGGCAGATTCGCTCGTCGGCGGCTTGGGCAATGACATCTATATTCTCAATGACCCCGGCGATGTCATTACCGAGAACCTGGGAGAGGGCACCGACACTGCGGTTGTCACAGGCAACTTCAACTACACGCTCGCTGCCAACGTCGAGAACCTTACGATAGAGACTTCTGCGAATGTTTCGGGCACCGGCAACGCGCTCGCAAATGTCATCACGGGCGGCACGGGCGACAATGTGTTGGACGGCGGGCTTGGTGCCGACACGATGGCCGGCGGCCTCGGCAACGACACCTATTTCGTCGACAATGCCGGCGACGTCGTGACCGAGAACCCCGGCGAGGGCACCGACACCGTTCACAGCACGATCGACTATACCCTGACCGCGAACGTCGAGAATCTGATCCTGGACGGCACCGGCAATCTCGCCGGCACCGGCAACGGGCTCGCGAATGTCATCACGGGCAATTCCGGCAACAACACGCTGGACGGCGGAATTGGCGCCGACACGATGGCCGGTGGGCTCGGCAACGACACCTACTTCGTCGACAATGCCGGCGATGTGGTGACCGA
>NZ_AUGA01000028.1:0-124815 GCF_000426785.1 Bradyrhizobium sp. th-b2 | reverse complement strand
CAAAGTGTAGGTCAGTCGGATCACGTCGCGCAGGCGCGGAGCATTCTCCAGCCGCGACAGCGTCGGTTGGGAACACAGATCGCGACCCGTGTCCGGCAGCCGTCCGCAGGCCAGCTTGAATGCGGGATCGGACCGCAGATGATCGAGGTCGTCGGCGTCCTCGTAGCCGCAGCAGATCGCGAACATGCGCGCGCGGAACATATCGACAAGGCTGTGCACGACCCGCGTCGGATCGCGCCGATCCGGGAACACCCGGGCCAAATTGTCGGCCAAGCCGAGACGCCGCTCGGCCATCGCCAGAAGCATCACGCCCCCGTTCGAGGCCAGCCGACCGCCATCGAAGGCGGCTGTGACTTTCTTGGCGTGAACGGCTGGAAACGAGAAGGGCGGAATCGTATCGTCGGTCATGGCGGGCGTGGTGTTCGCGGCTGAAGGTGATGGGGTTGGCTTTGCAACCAAATCCTACGCCGCATTAGCGCTTTACACCACGCTCGCCAGCCTCTCAGGCGCACTCTGACGAATAAGGCGGGCTAGAGGAAAGTGTAATGAGTTCGCGCAACGTTTCTCTCGACGATCGCGGACAATTCCGCCATCTTACAACCAGCAATGGAATGTCGGTGGGGGGTCTAGTGGTTGACCAAAAGAAGCTCGCTAAATTGCGTCAGCTGATAACTGAGGGTTTACGTGTCCAGTTGGGGCACGAGGCCATTACTTACATTAACGTCGGGCACGCGATGGAGGATATTAGCGCAAGGCAAAATCACACCGTCTTTGCTCGGCGCGGTTGTGGAAAGACGCTATTGCTTCATGATTCTGCGAAGCAGCTTCCGCCAGAGATCAAAGCAATCTATCTGAATTGTGAGGATTTCAAACAGCACACATTTCCAAATGTCCTGATCGAAATCCTGTCGTCCTTGTTCGAAGAAATCGATTCCCATCTTTCCGGTTGGTTCGGTAGGAAGAGGAGAACCAAGGAAATCATCAAGAGTATCCGCGCCAAACTGGCGACGATGCACCAGTCACCAGATGTTCAAGAGGAAGATATCAGACAGACGACTGCTAATGAGAATGCGTTGAATAGTGAGGCCGGACTTCATGCGGAAGCTGTGAACTTCTCACTTGGAGGCTCTAGGAAGACAAAAAGCGAAACCGAACGATCGTTCAGGAGCCACCGTCAAAAACTACAAGAATTAGACCTCTGGCTGCCCGAGCTGAAGAAAAGCATCCGAGAATTTTTTGCTGTCTCGACGAACGTCAAATGCATTTTCTTGCAGATCGATGATCTTTATCATCTAAAGCGAGCCGACCAAGCCTTTGTTGTCGACTACATCCATAGGCTCTGCAAGGACGTGCCGCTGTTTTTTAAGATCGCTACAATGCGGCATGCCTCGACAATGTTTGCGGATCGAGAAGGGCAGCCTATAGGTGCGCAGGAGCGTCACGACTATCAGCCGATAAACATTGACTATACGTTCAGCGATTTTGGCAGAACGGAATCCCAGAATTGGCAAATCCTGATGGAGTACGGCCGACGAGCTGGGATGGATAAGCATGAGCTAGATGCTCTGTTTAAGGGTGAAGGCTTCGCCCGGCTGGTGATGGCTGGCGGTGGCGTTCCCCGCGACGTGCTTTCCCTCTTTTTGGAAGCAATGAGCCAAAGCGAGGGTGAGGCAGTTGGAAAAGACGAGGTGCGCGTTCTCAGTAGATCGAATCTGGAGCGGCGAATTGAGGAGCTAAAGCAAGATTCGCAAATCGACGAACAAAACGTCTTGATTGCCGGTATCTATGTTTTAAGGGAGTTCTGCTTAGCAAAAAAAACGAACATCTTTCTAATACCCGAGCAACTGCTCCAGCAGGACGAGAACTGGAGAACGCTTTTCAGCCGCCTCGTTGACTATCGCATCATCCATCAAGCCGGAAGCGCTCTCACGCACAAATCACAGACAGGAAACTTCCAAGCATTTGCGATCGATATTGGCTGCTACGCCCATTTCAGAAAGATGGAGGCCCGCTTCAACGAGATCGACGTTTCGAAGGCTACTGCAAAGGATCAAATGCGTTCCGCTCCGGTGTTGGGCTTGAGTGACCTCCAAACACTATTTAAGACAGTACCAGAAAACGCCGAGGCCGTTTTGAAAACGATACCGGAGGATGACTGATAACGTCGGCAAATCAGCCATCGCTCCTCCCTCAATAAATAGGCACAGTCAAGCTCGGCCGTGTGCCGCAAGCTGGTCGAACGCGGTCGAGACGGTGGTACCAGCACGGGACGTAATGGTTATCTCGAAGAGACTCATCGGCGCAAAGATTGGAAGTTCTTTCTATCGCAGAAGTTGATGGATACGATCCTGAAGAGTCCCATCGGGCGCCGGTCCAATCTGGCGAGTGGCGTCGTAAGGTTTAATCGCGGCTTCCTCGACCTTCTCCGCATCCGGTACCAAATGTTCCAGCGCGCGAAGGGCGTCAAGCCCGGGTTGAAGGGTGAAAAGGAAGCGTTGCGCGACCTGCCGAACGAGCCTCGCGTTTGCCGGGTTGCCAGTTAGACCATCGGCAATGTCGCGGATATCCCGTCGCAGCGCAGCTAAGCTGTTATAGAATTGAACCAGACGCAACGGGGCATCTTTGCCCAGTAACCCCAGCTCGCCCGAGGCGTTGGCAAATATCGTTGGTTCTGCCGGTGCAAAGCTCCGCAGTTCATGTTTTTCCAAGGTAGTGCCTTGCGCACTCGCTGGCCAATACTGACGCCACTTGTTCTCCGAATCGAAGCAGCATCTCGCGACTAGATCGGCCAGCTCAGCGTGAAGCGCACGCGCAAGGTCAGGCATAGTGGACCTCCGGAGGACGTCTCGTATTTCATAATCCTCCATCGGCACGGCATGGAGTTCAAAGCGCTTGTAGTATTTCTTGTCCGGGGCTTGGTGAGGGCCGGTCAAGGTCGGCTCGACGGAAACGACAAATCCGTGGCCTTTGTCGCTCAACGGAATCCGCTGAACGCTCACGCGGTCAATGCGAGGCTGGATTTTGGAGTTCAGGATTTGGATAATCCACTCTCGCGTGATCTTGTCATCCACCACACCATCATCGACCTTGGCTGGCTTGCAGGTCTTCTTGTCCTCTTCAATTCCATAAACGATCTGCCCTCCGGCCGAGTTGGCCATAGCTGACACATCTTTGCACAGCTCGTGTACGTCCTTACTGTTTCGCGATAGCGCGGGCGATGCCTTGTATTCGAGGGTAAGTGTTTCTTCGATCCGCGCATCAACCATCTTCTGGAAGTCGGCGCGATCGTTGAATTCGAAATCAGCCATTGTCTGTCACAAGTAAGCGAATCGGTGAATACGCACGTTGGCACAATGCAGGGTAGCATTGCGATGATTGGGACGGCTGTCCCGGATATTCACAGGGCTGCTAGCGCGCAGCTCAGGCGAACAGGTCCTTTCCAGCCTGAGTCATCCGGGTGAAGGTCCCGCTCTCATGGACCGGCTCCAGCCAACCATGAACGATCGCATACTTGAGACCGGCGCTGTATTCAGCCACGGAGGCCTTGTCCTCGAATAGGAAGGGGTTGTTTAACTTCTCAATATAAATCCGGCCGTCCCGCACCGGCTCGAAGGCGCGGGCGTGCTCCATCAGGCGGCGCGCCGCCTTCTCGGGATCGGCGTAGCGGCGGTCTTCGGCCAATTTTTTCATGTTGTGCAGGTTGGGTCGATCATCCAGGATGTAGACTATTTCCACCATGGTTTGATCTCGCGCGGGTCCGGGATCGTATCCTCGTCCGGAACGAGCTTGAAGTAGTTGTCGGCAAGGCGCGCCTTGCAAACGTCAGCGCTCGGATACATTTTCTTGGTCGTCTCTTTGACCTTTTCCCAGTTTAGGTGGCAGGTTTGTCCAACAATTACTTGAGCGAGGCGCAGATTTTTGTCGAAATCAAGAAAATGCAGATGTCCTTCCTGTTTCGCATCGGAAAGCGCTACGATCCGGCGAAATTCATCCTCGTATTTCCAACTTGAGAATTTCGTCGTCAGCAATTGATCGATGAGAGCTTCGCTTGGGCTCGCCAAATGAGCGGAGTTGATTTTCCCTTGAAGCCGATCCGTCATGTAGTCAATCTGCCGCAGCATCCCCCTCGGGATATCAACTCCGAGACAAATGCCTCGATTGCGATCACCGTAATGCGCCCAGAGTGCGGGATCAGTCCAATCAGCGCTGAAGCATATCAACCCTAATGTCGCGTCGAGCCGATCTTTCAGGTCGAGAAGCTGCCGCTTCACAACGTGGCCCAAAGCACCATGACACAGTACCTCAAATGGATCATTGAGCGTCGATAGTCGTGAGACCTTGATTCGGCCAAAGACAATGTTGCTCAGCCCATATTCGGCTGAGGTCAAATAGTAGACTCGCCGATACTCTATTGGCGGAGGCGGGACAACAGCAGCGCTCCCGGCGTGCTTACTGTATCCCGCGTCGATCCAGAGCTGACGAAATTGCTCGTTGTAATGGCGCGCCATGGCTGGTCACAAAAGAATGGGTCTTTGCACAACTCATCGGGCTAACCGTATACCCTAAAGTGTCGCGCCGCACAGGCCCACTAGCTTGGTCGCGTGCTATGCTTGTGCGCTGCTTCAGCGCTCTCCCGGCCACCAGATTCGAAGGTGGAAGGTGCGTTGCTAGCTAAATGACGCCATGAAGGGCGGACGGAAGCTCTACGCCAAAACCGAAAAGGCGACTTTCGGCTATGTAGGCACTCGTTGCTTGTATACAAGTGATCCTCAAAAAACAGCCAACGCATCTCGGTGCATCTTCAAGGCAACCGTAAATGGGGTGTTAAAAGTGCATTACGAAGATCAACGGAACCTCGAATCGCGCGCAAAGCAATTCGAATTGCGATCGGTTGACGACGACCAGATCGAGAACGCCATTTTGCTTTTCGTGAAGGATTATTTGCATTGATGAAGGTCCGCCCCTTTCGCTCCTCGAACTGGAGGCCATGAGCACCTTCAGGACTCCGACGAGCTGTTGCATGCGCTTGACTAAACAACCTCTGTTGCTGACGAGGTTGGCGCATTTGATGCCCTGGACCTCGGCCGACGCCTCGTAGAGGCGCTGTCGATCGATCGCCTTGCGCATCTGCCGATTAAGCCCGGGGGGCGGAGGCTGTCGGTCAGGGCGACAACCCTCACCGACATCTGCTGCCCGAAACGTAGCACCAGGTCGTGACCTGCCACTGCGTATTTCCTCCAGATGGAGTTAGAGTCCGGCCTGACGAAGGACGGACAGAAGAAGCGAGCAAGGTTTACGGAAGAGCAGATTATCGCGGTGCTGAAGGAGCATGAGGCTGGCGCAAAGACGGCCGACCTGGCTCGCAAGCATGGAATCTCCGAGGCGACGATCTACAATTGGAAGGCCAAATTCGGCGGCATGGAGGTCTCTGAGGCCAAGCCTGCCGGGCCGCCCGCCGCCGCGCTCGGATTGCCAAGCCGATCACTGTCCACACTCTCCGGCACTCGTTTGCGACCCATCTTCTGGAAAGCGGGATCGACATCCGCATCATTCAGGTGTTGCTCGGACATACCGACCTCGGATCGACCGCGCGCTACGCACAGGTTGCGACCAATCTGCTCGCCCGCACAACCAGCCCGTTCGATGGGCTCTCCATCACGGTGATCCCACCCGACTGAGCTGCGCATATGCGCCCCGTGCTTGAGGTGGCGGACATCTTCCGCCGCCACGGCGCCGCGTTTCGTGCCGCGCAGGACTCTCGGCTTTCATCCGACCAGCGCCGTGTGATGGCGGCCATCGAGGCGTGCCGCACAACAGCGCTCGGGGGCCATGTCGAGCGGTGCGACGACTGCGGCCTGGTTCGCGTGGCCTACAACAGCTGTCGCGATCGGCACTGTCCAAAGTGCCAAGCCCTCGCACGCGCCCAATGGCTCGCTGATCGCCAATCCGACCTGCTGCCGGTCCCCTATTTCCACGTCATCTTCACCGTGCCGGCGCCCGTGGCCGCCATCGCGCTGCAGAACAAGGCGGTGGTCTACGACATCCTGCTCAAAACGGCAGCCGAGACGATACGTCTCATCAGCGCCGACCCGAAGCATCTCGGTGCCGAGACCGGGATGATCGCGATTCTCCATACCTGGGGCCAGACCCTGACGCATCATCCGCATGCACATTGCCTCGTGCCGGGCGGGCGGGATCGCCCCTGATGGAAGCTGGGTCCATCGTCGCCCCGGCTTCTTCCTTCCCGTTCGTGTCCTGTCACGATTGTATCGTCGGCTATTCCTGGAGCGCCTGCAGGCGGCGTTCGTAGCACCAAGCTTCAGTTCTTCGGCCACCTTGGTCACCTCGCCGAACCGGCGGCATTCGACCACCATCTCAACGCCCTCCGCAAGCTCGAGTGGGTCGTCTATGCCAAGCGTCCCTTCGGCGGACCAGAACAGGTTTTGGCCTATCTCGGGCGCTACGCGATCTGATGGCGCTTGGCATGCCTTGGCTTCAAGCGAGGCCCACTGGCCTTATCTGGCTTGATCTGGGGCTCTTCAGCCATGATCGCATGCTGCACAGCTGGGGCTGGAGCCCGCCAGCGATCATCGAAGGCCTGCGGCAGCGGCAGGCGATCCGAGCGAGCCAGCACCGGAATTGGCGGCGGCGGATCAGCAGCCGCAGGCGCTGGTGAGGAAATTTGGCCGGTATGTACAAGAACAGCGGCGACCGTCCACGCGCACCACAGGGCTCCTGAAGCGATGGCCAGCTTGATCGGAAAAATCGGCTGCAGCATCGGGTGCATTCTCGCACCTCGCTGCAGAACCCGATGCCAACAAATAACTCGCCCCGGATCAACCGGAGCGAGGCCTTATCAGCTAACGTTTTTAGCTATGTCACTTTCCGCATATTCGCTCAGGCCGCGCGCTTCATCTCCTCTTGCGCCTGCACGGGCTCGGCGACGATGCGCCTGATCTCATCGGCGAGCAGCTGCAAGGCCTCGCGCTTCTCGGCGATGCGGGGGTCCTGATCGTAATGCTTGCCGGTGATCGGCGAGACATCGCCATGCTCGTCGCTCTTGATAGTGTGGTCGAGACAGAGCGAGATAATCGAGCGCGGCACCTTGATGTTGCCCATCAGGCTGGCAGCGGTGCGCCGCAGATCATGCGGCGTGAAGGGCTTCAGCCCGAGCATGCGGCAGATGCCTTCGCTCTGGATCACCACCTTTCCCTTTACCAGCTTGGTCTTGCCGCGCAGCGCGCAGGCCATCGCCTTGCGGTTCAGCGGCTCGGTGCCGAAGCGGCCCGCGAACAGCCATGGGTAATTGCCCATCGCTTCCTTCGCGATCTCGACCGCCAGATCGCTCAGCGGCTGATGTATTTCGCGGCCCTTCTTCACGCGCTCCTCGGGGATCACCACCAGCGGCAGCTTGCTGGCCAAGCCATCGCGGCCCAGCTCATCGCGATGGATGTGCAGCATCTCGACCGAGCGCGGCATCGAGGCCAGCGCGAACTTCAGCGCGAGGCAGATGCGGCGATCAATCGGCATGTCCGGTCGGTCCAGGCCATGCCAGAGAATCCTGATCTCGTCAGGGCTCAGCTTGCGCTTGCGCGGCTCCTCCTGCGGCAGCGGCGGCAAATTCACGCAGGGGCTGGTGCTGACATACTTGCGGCCAGCTTCAGCCGCCCAGTTGAACAGCCCCGAGACAGCCTTACGCATATGCCGCGCGCTGGAGACCGAGCCCTTCTTGGCGGCCTTGCCCTTCCGGATGATCAGCGTGCCCGCGAGGATGTCGGCCTGCAGCTGCGCGATATCATCGTTGGTAACCTCGCGCGCCACCATCGAGCCGAGCCGAGGCCGCACGAAGCGATTGAGATGGCTGGCCATGTTCGACCAGTCTTTCATGCGCGGCTTTCTCTTGATGATGACGCCGTCCTCGGTATGGCGGCGCACCTCGATCTCCTCGCTGATCCATGCAATGCGCTGATCGATCAGCTGGCCGACCGTCAGCTGCTGCTTGGCCTGCCGGTCATGCGCCTGCCGCGCGGCCTGCGCGATGTCCTCGCCGTTGCCGATCCTGATCTTCAGCTTCATGGCTTCCCTGCGCCAATAGGCTACGTCGCGCGCTGGGCTGCCTTCACCCCCTTTCTGATAGATGCCCAGCCATTGGGTGGCGCGCTGCTTGGTGATCCGGCAAGTGTATTTGAGCGAGAAGGTCGGCGGCGCGGTGGGGCTCAGGCTGACGTACAGGCCCGAGCATTCCGCGTCGTAAATCTTTTCGCGCTTCTTCACTTCGCCGATGCAGTCCTTGTTGGTGATGTTCTGCGGCATGGTGATGCTCCTCAATGCTTGCGGCTAGGAAGCTGCTGCAGCTCCAGCGAGTCGGCGGTTAGGGTGATGATGATCTCTTGCGCGCCTTGCTCGATCTGCTGCTTGATCTCGGCGGCCCATAGCAGGGCCTCGCCGAAGTCATCGTCGCCAACCAAATCGCGGCTGGTGTCGTACCAATCGCTGTCGATCTTCGGATTGCAGCCCAGCGCGTGGGCTACATAGGAGCGCTCGCCTTCCGCGATATCGCGCGGCTCGCCATTGCTCATCAGATAGACGCCCTCGTCATGCACCAGCAAGATCGAGGGCTCGGTGACCGGGCCGGTGAAGGCCGCGCACTGCTTCGGCGCAGCGAGCGTGTGCTCGACTACGCGCAGCACATCGGCGGCTTTGAAGATCAGGTTAGACATTGGGTGATGCTCCGCTCGCCATTAGAGCGCGGATAAATTTGCCGCCGCCCTTCTTGGTGTTCCAGCCGATGTTGCGTTCCTTGCGATGCTCCCACTCCATCGTCGCAGCCTCAAAGCGCGTGAGATTCTCGGCTAGAACCGTGAAGATGAAACCGGACGGAATGCGCCTGCTGTCCCTGTGCTCCTTCTGGCGGCTCTTACGATGGGTGATACCGACATAGCCTTGCGTAAAGGGATCGGTGTGCTCTGGGAGGTGGAGCCAGTACACGCCGTGTATCCGTTTCCCGTCCGATGGCTTTGGATTTTGAATCGTCATGGGTGATGGTTTCCTTTTTCAAAGATAGAGATGGTCGGCGATGTTGCGCTCGATCAGGGCGCGCTCCATCAGGGAGAGCTGGCGCGGCGGCTTCACCGGGGTGCAGCTCCAGATAAGCGAAGCCACCCAGCCGATGAAGGACCAGCCGAGAAACAGGTTGGCGATGAAGATCGCCAGCAGCGCATGATGATCGCGCCGCCAAGCTACATAGCTCGGCAGCAGGTACAGGAAGGCGCTGATCGCGAAGCCGATGATCCAGAAGGCGAAGTGGCCGAACTGCAGGCCGCTCGCCAGCGCGATGGTTTCGGCGGCGATGACCGCGAAGAAAGTGCAGGCGATCAGCGCGGGAATGAATGCTCGCTTTGACATTGGAAGCGTTCCTTTTACTTCTCGGTTTCGTTGCGGGGATGATCCGGGTGCGGCATCAGATGCGCGTGCTCCAGATCGAGAACGAGGTAGTGGCCATTGCTGTGCAGGCCTTCGCACCAGCCGCGCGACTCCATCTCCAGCCGCAGAGTTTCCTCGCTGTCGTGGCCATACCAGCTGCGGCCCGCATTGAAGTTTGCGATCAACAGCATCATGATGGCAGGGCCTTCGTTGTCGCCCATGTAGAGCACGCGCATATCCTTCGGCTGCTGCATCGTGAAGGCCAGCTCGCTCACCTTGCGGGCCTTCGGATGAATCAGCAGATCGCCCTCGCTTTTGATCAAGCCGCGCTTCTCCAGCACCGCGAACTTCTTGTTGTCGAGCTGCCAATGCAGGGCCGCGCCTTCGGCCTTCTCCAACTCGGCGAGGCAAGCGGTGATCTCGGCGCGCTCTTCTTCAACGGCCGCGAGGATCACCGCCCAGTCATCGGTGCAGATCGGATCGGTGATGTCATCGAGATTATCGGCGGGCTCCAGCGTGAAGCGTGAGCCGCCCGCGCTGATCTCGCGCTTCGCTGGATCGAAGTAGTCAATCCAGATGCGCAGGCCCAGCTCGGCGCTGGTGAAGTTCGGGCAGCTATCATTGTGCCATGATGAGTCCTCGAAGCCTTGCGGCGCATATCGGCGGCCGGGAAGTCGGAAAACTCGGTCAGATATTTTGTCATGATGATGATCCTTTGAAAGCCATTGCGGGCGGCCCTTGCGAGGCCGCCCTGATCGATGGGTTATTTCGGAGCCGAGGCAGAGAGCGTGCCGTCAGCGGCCTGCTTCAGCTTCATCCCCTTGCGAGTGCAGATCGCCTTGATGTTGATCGAAGGCCATGCAACCGCCTCGGCGATATCGGCGCGCGTTACTGGCTTCTTGCGGAGCAGCATCGCGATCACGATCTCGACCTTCGACTTGCCCTCGGGCTTCGCCTTCTTGGCTGGCTTGGCGGCCTTGGCCTTCTTCGCTGGCTTGGCCTGCTTCTCTGCCTTGGCGGCCTCGGCTGGCTTCGCAGCTTTCGCCGCATCGCGCGCCTTATCATCGGCCTTCGCTGCTTCGCTGCCTGCATCGGCTGGCGTGCGGCCATACAATGCGGGCACGAGGATCGCGCGGCCCTCGGCGGTGATCGCGTACACCAGCGCCTTGCGGCTATTGTTCGCGGTAGCGTTCAGCCTCGCCGCTTCGATCCGCGCAGCAGCGAGCGAGTCATGCTCGGTGGTCTGCGGCTTGTTGTTCTTCAGGATCGTCGCGGTGAATTTCTTGCAAGCCGGGATGAGCGCGAGATCGGCGACATCGGCGGGGTGGATTTTCTTGGTAGTCATTTGCAGTTTTTCCTTTTTCAGAAGGCCGCGCGGAATGCGGGGCGTTCTGACCGCCTAACCCCGCGACCTTTCGGTGGCGGGGGCGGGAGGGAGCGGCTCGCAGCTAATGCGAGGCAGCTCGCTCGGTTTGGCGGTAGGAATGCAAAGCGAGCGACGCTCGCCTGATCTCCAGCTGCCGGATTGCGGCCTGCAGATCGCGAAACTGGTGCGTCATCTCAGCGATGCGGGCGGTGATGATCTCTTGCTCGGTCATCGATCAGCGCCCTCGGTGATGAAGGCGGGCGCGGCTCCGATATCGGAGCATACGAAACAGTAGCCCTGGTCATCGGGCATCCCGCCCATAGCCCAAGCACCGCGCCAGCCGAGTTTCTCGGCGAGGGCCCGCGCTGCCTTGGCATGATTGGCCTCGATGCTCAGCGCGTTGTCGAGATGGAGCGTGATGCTGCCCGCCGCCGCGCTCGCCTTGATCCGCGAGCCTTTGGAATTGGAAGCGCCGAAATATTTGGTGGTGATCGCCTGATAGCTTCTCATGAGTGAAAGTTCCTTTTTTCAGAAGTCTCGCTCGGTGCGAGGTTCTGACCCCCTAACCTCGGCGGTCAGGCCGAGGCGGAAAGGCGGGGCTTGGGGCCTTGCCCCAGCCGGGGCAGATCAGCGGCGCGGCCTGCTGCCTTGATGGAAAATGATAAATCCAAAAGGGCCTATTTTAGAAGCACTTAGATAGGCTCTCTTGGGGCCAGATAGGCTCGCCCAAGGCCAAAATAGGGCCGTGTGGTCCTGACGCCCTAGCGGCCGGTGTCCTTTTGTGAGAGGCAATTGCGTCTTGCGAAGGCGGTGACAAAAAAGCCAAGTCTCGCCGGGGAGAGCACGAAGTAAGCCGTAAAACCATCGCGCAGGGAAAGCCGGACTGCTCCGGTTACACCTGTGGTCCTACCCCCGAGCTTTCTACCCGTTGCTCGGGGCCCATGGGTGCAATCGGCACCCGGCTTTCCCTGCGCCCTCTGAGGAGGGCGAGACGAGATGCAAAGCTCGGACAAATCATGTCGCGAGAATGCGGAGCTGCGTCCCACCCTCATCTGTCATCGCCCGGCTTGACCGGGCCATCCAGTACGCCGCGGCCTCTCGATTCAAGCACGGACGCCTCTGGAATACTGGATCACCCGTATGCGCGGGTGATGACACCGAATACATGGTCTTCGTTGCTCGCAAAAACAGTGGTGGAATTCTGGGTCGCGCAACGGCCTTTCTTGCTACCTGCTTTCGCAGGGACGACAGCGCAGCATTCGCGCCCGGCGAACTCGCCATTGCCAAACCTCGCATTGACCGTATCGCGATCGCCGGGCACAGCGTGCGGGCGGTGTCATTGAACGGTCGCAAGAGCCGAAGGGGATACCGCCGCATCGGATTTTGCAGTGCAGCAACGGCGCATTTGGCCCCTGCTAAAGGGGCAATGGCAATCGCCGCGGCTTCTCTGTAATGGTGCGACCGGATGTCTCGGGGCCGGTAAACGTGCTCCGCAATTACGCGGGAGGAAACATGCGTAAACTCATATTGGCTGCGGCTTCGATCGCGGCCTTGACCTTTGTCGGGCCGGCGTCGGCGCAGTCGCCTGTTGTCATCAAGTTCAGCCACGTGGTGGCCTCGGATACGCCAAAGGGCAAGGCGGCCGACAAGTTCAAGGAACTCGCCGAGAAGTACACCGGCGGCAAGGTGAAGGTCGAGGTCTATCCGAACTCGACGCTTTACAAGGACAAGGAAGAGCTCGAGGCGCTGCAACTCGGCGCCGTGCAGATGCTGGCGCCGTCGAACTCGAAGTTCGGCCCGATCGGCATCAAGGAATTCGAAGTCTTCGATCTGCCCTACATCCTCCCCGACCTGAAATCGCTGCGCAAGGTGACCGACGGCCCGCTCGGCGCCCAGCTGCTGAAGAAGCTGGATTCCAAGGGCATGACCGGTCTCGCCTATTGGGACAACGGCTTCAAGCAGATGAGCGCGAACAAGAAGCTGGTCGCGCCCGCCGACTACAAGGGGCTCAAGTTCCGCATCCAGTCGTCGAAGGTGCTGGAGGCCCAGTTCCGCTCGCTCGGCGCGATCCCGCAGGTGATGGCGTTCTCCGACGTCTACCAGGCGCTGCAGACCGGCGTGGTCGACGGCCAGGAGAACACCTGGTCGAACATCTACACCCAGAAAATGCATGAGGTGCAGAAGTACGCGACCGTCACCAATCACGGCTATATCGGCTACATCGTCGTCGTGAACAAGAAGTTCTGGGACGGCCTGCCGGCTGATGTCCGCGACCAGCTCTCCAAGGCGATGAAGGAAGCGACCGAGTTCGGCAACAGCCAGTCGGCCAAGGAGAACGAGGACGCGCTCGCCGAGATCAAGAAGGCCGGCAAGACCGAGATCATCGCGCTGACGCCGGAGCAGGACGAGGCGATGCGCAAGGCCATGATGCCGGTCTACAAGGACGTGGCGTCGCGCGTCGGCCAGCCGCTGATCGACGAATTCCTCAAGGAAACGGGCCGCGGCCCGATGAACTGAGGCGGATCGCCTATTAGCCGCCAAGAAGGCGGTGCGCTCCCTCTCCCGCTTGCGGGGGAGGGCTGGGGTGGGGCATCGCCGCGAGTCATTCTGGTGGAGAGAGCCCCCACCCGCATTGCATCTTCGATGCAATGCGACCTCCCCCGCAAGCGGGAGAGGTGAAGGGAGTTTGCGGATCGGTCTCTCGACCGAGAACCGTCAGGTAATCGAATAAACGCCGCGGCCGTGCGAGGCCGCGGCCTGGGTGCCGTGGCCGGTCGCCGCATCAGGCCATGACAGGGGAGATCAATGCTGCTGAAAATTCTGGACCGGCTCGAGGAAATCATCATCGCGAGCCTGATGGGCGCCGCGACGCTCTTGACCTTCATCACGGTCGTGCACCGCTTTCTGGTCGACGTGCCGGTGCTGTATCCGTACCTGTTCGGCATCAATCTCGCATGGTCGCAGGAACTCTGCATCTACATGTTCATCTGGATGGCGAAGTTCGGCGCGGCCTATGGCGTGCGCGCCGGCGTCCATGTCGGCGTCGACGTCCTGATCAACCGCCTCAATGATTTCTGGCGCAAGCGCACCATCATGTTCGGCCTGCTCGGCGGCGCGCTGTTCACCGGGATCGTCGGCACCATGGGCGCCAAGTTCGTGTTCGAACTGATGCATACCGACCAGGTCTCGCCCGATCTCGAGATCCCGAGCTGGATCGTCTACGCCTGCATCCCGCTCGGCTCCTACCTGATGTGCTTCCGCTTCCTGCAGGTGTGCTGGAACTATTGGTGGACCAACGAGCTGCCGCACCATGACGCCTCCCATGTCGACGGCGTCGAGACCAGCAAGAATGCGCCGATCGCGCTTGGAGAAGCGTGATGAGCGCCGCCCTTATTTTCGGACTGCTGTTTGCCCTGATGCTGACGGGCATGCCGATCTCGATTTCGCTCGGCCTGACCGTGCTGACCTTCCTGTTCACGATGACCGAGGTGCCGATCGAGAGCGTCGGCCTGAAGCTGTTTTCCGGCCTCGACAATTTCGGCATCATGGCGATCCCGTTCTTCATCCTGGCCGGCACCTTCCTGACCCGCGGCGGCGTCGCGCGGCGCATGATCGCGTTCACGACCTCGCTGGTCGGCCATCTGCCCGGCGGCCTCGGGCTTGCCGGTGTCGCGGCCTGCGCGATGTTCGCGGCGATCTCGGGCTCGAGCGTCGCCACCGTGGTCGCGATCGGCTCGATCATGATGCCGGCGATGGTCGATCACGGCTATCCGAAGCGGTTCGGCGTCGGCGTGATCTCGACCTCGGGTGCGCTCGGCATCCTGGTGCCGCCCTCGATCATCCTGGTGCTGTACGGCGTCTCGACCAACACCTCGATCGGCGCGCTGTTCATGGCCGGCATCGTGCCGGGCGTGGTGCTGGCATTGATGCTGGCCGCGGTGACCTTCTTCGTCGCGCGGCGCAACGGTTATCCGAAGATGCCGAAGGCGACGATCGGCCAGCAGTTCACGGCGTTCCGTGAAAGCATCTGGGGCCTCTCGCTGATCGCGATCGTGCTCGGCGGCATCTATGGCGGCGTCTTCACGCCGACCGAAGCGGCTGCGGTCGCCGCGACCTACGCCTTCTTCATCACCGTGTTCGTCTACAAGGAGCTAAAACTCTCCGAGGTGCCGAAGGTGCTGCTGCAGGCGGCGAGCATGAGCTCGATGCTGCTCTACATCATCACCAACGCGGTGCTGTTCTCGTTCCTGATGACGCATGAGCAGATCCCGCAGGAGATGGCGGCCTGGATCATCGACAAGAACTTCTCGGTCTGGATGTTCCTGCTGGTCGTCAACGTCATCCTGCTGCTCGCCGGCAACGTGATGGATCCGTCGTCGATCCTCCTGATCATGGCGCCGATCCTGTTTCCGCTGGCGACCAAGCTCGGCGTGCATCCCGTGCATCTGGGCATCCTGATGATCGTCAACACCGAGGTCGGGCTGTGCCATCCGCCGGTCGGGCTCAACCTCTACATCGCGAGCAGCATCGCCAAGATGGGCATCAGCGAGATCACCATCTCGGTGCTGCCGTGGTTGTGCGCGATGCTGGTGTTCCTCGGCCTGATCACCTACGTGCCGGAGATCTCGCTGTGGCTGCCGCGGCTGTTGGGAATGATTTAGCGACAACAAGAAATCCAAAGCGCGACCTCGCGCTCTGGATGTTTCTGGCGGGCAAAGAAGGGGATTACATCTTGGTAAGAGAGGTCTCTCTGTCCAATCCGTAAGTTGAAGGCGTGGGCAGGGCGCATCATCTTCGAGCAACCTTCAAAGGAGGTTCGTATGAAGAAAGTTCTGCTCGCCGGCGTCGCGGCGCTCACGATTGCCGGTTCGACCGTGGTCTATGCCCAGCATCGTCCCTGGTTCCACGGCCATATGCGGATGAGCCCCGAGGACCGGGCCGCCTTCCTCGACGCGCGGATCGCCGCCGTCCACGCCGGGCTGAAGCTGACGGCGGATCAGGAGAAGCTGTGGCCGCCGGTCGAGGCCGCGGTGCGCGACTTCGCCAAGGCGCGGCTCGATCGCGCCAATGCGCGGATGGCCGCGGAGAAGGCCGACGCGGACAAGGCTGAGAACAAGGCCGCGAAGCCGGACGATCCGGTCGCCCGTCTGCGCGACCGCGCCGACAACATGGCGGCGACCGCGACGTCGCTGAAGAAGATCGCCGACGCCGCCGACCCGCTCTACAAGACGCTCGACGACAACCAGAAGCGGCGGCTGACGATGCTCACCCTCATGGAGGGGCGCGGCTTCGGCGCCGAGGGCTGGCGCCGCCACCGCCTCGAGCGCGGCATGGACCGCTGGGAACGCGGCGGCCGCGACCACCATTTCGACCGTGACGACGGTCCGGATCAGGAGCGCTCCGGCCGGCTCTGAGAGCCGTTCACCGGGCTCTTCACCAAGCTACTGAAAGGCCGCTGGAATCCGGCGGCCTTTCGGCTGTGAGGAGGGCTGGTAAAAGTCGGGAAAAGTTGCGCCCATTTGCTGGACATCGGGGAATCGCTTTGCTAAACGACCGCTCTCTTGCGAGGGTCATTTCCGGACAAGTTCCGGGCGCATAGCTCAGTTGGTAGAGCAGCTGACTCTTAATCAGCGGGTCCCAGGTTCGAGCCCTGGTGCGCCCACCAAGTCTTTCAATGACTTACCCTCGCGAACCGTTTGAGACGACCGAACTAAAACGGTTTTTCAAACGGTGTTTTTGACGGCCGGTTGGCGAGTCCACTCTCGGCATTGTGATGTGCTCTCCTCGTCTCGTCGGAGGCCAAAGGCGTCTCGAAGGCCGCCCGACAGAACCGCTTCCTCAATGTTGTATCTGGGTCAGAGCCGCCCGACATAGCCGGCATTTTCCCACTTCTGTTCAATGTCATCGGCGACGCATTGGGGCAGCTGCGCCGCGCTCCCATCGAAATAGTGCTTGAAGTCGACGTGGACCCTCATGTTGTCCGGGCGGTAGGCCGCCACGCGATCGTAGAGAAGAACGGACGCCGCCTCGAAACGCCGATAGACCGATTTGTGCATCGGTGATCTCGATTCTTCCGTCTCGGGATCGATCGGCAGGTCACGAACCCCGGCCTTGAGGAAGCCTCCCGCCTGCTCATTGTGCTGGGGACCCGCGGGATTGGGCGACAGCCGTAGCACACTGCCGTCGTGTTTCAGGCCGTCTGGAATGAGCGAAGCTCCGGCGAGCAGCCAGTTCAGCGCAACGTCTGAGAGCCGAGCCTCATTCTCGAGATAGCCGCCGCCGACATCGGCGTGCACGCCCGGAAACCAGACCTGCTCGAAGTAAAGATTGCCGTGCGCGTCTCGTTTGTCCTGCTTCTCGGCCGTAGGCGACCAGCCGACGCGCTTGAAATCGGCGCGGTTCTCGTCGATCGAGATCGCATGTTTGGCGTAGCCCACGTTGGGATTGAGGGTCGTGTCGTAGAATTTGTGCTTCGGCGGAGCGAAATGCACGGTCTGGAGGCGCTTCCAGAATCCATAGCCGGGCAAGGATGGCGCGATCTTCAGATAGTTCATGAGAAGAGTAATCAGCGCTATGGCGATGCCGAGGTAGCTCAGAATCCAAGCGACCCATCCGGCCCATGGAAAGACCGGCTGAAGGAAGCCACCGAGCCAGTGCAACCCGATCAGTAGCGCAATGCCGGAGGTCACGAGCGCCGCGCCCAGGTACTTGTGGCCGAGGGCGGCGACGGTATCGAACACGCCGATGAAGTAGGGAAAGACGTTCGCGTGCTCGGCGCCGTTGACGGTGGTTGTGCTGCCGTACTGCTGTCTGAATTGTGCGGCGATCGCATCTCGGGTCTCCAGCAGGAACCGCCGGTATCCAAGAATCTTGCGCGAGTAGGATGGACAGAATTGATAGACATTCTTGACCGCATGCTCGGCCAGCTTGTGGATGCTCTTTGGGTCTCGGCGCAAGGGCGAGCCATCGGGCATATGCCGCGGGACGCCGCAATGGGTCATGACGCCGGCAACCGATCGGACCGTGTAGGCGCCCCGGCTGAAACCGATCAGGAAGATCCGATCGCCTTCCTCATACAGGGCGATGATCGCGGCGTAGCAATCGACAATGTTCCGAGTGATCCCGAGGCCCGTCGCCATGCTGGCGAGATTGTACAGCCACCGCATCCAGCCAATCTTGAAATGACCGCCATCGGACGCAGAACCGAGACCGGCATCGTAGAAGGCGACCTGTTCGGATGGTTCGACCTTCGTGTCCGGGCCGACGCGGCAGGCGCGGTAGAGCTTGTAAACGTTCGTCCGCGCTTCGTCGAAATTGATGCCGCCGGCCTGACCTGTGCCGTCGGAAACGATCACAATATTCTTCGGCATTCCCACCATTCCCAAAAGTGCGCCAAAAGCCAATCTATATCACAGATTGCGTGAGCCCCACTGTGAGCTGGCCCACTTGCGGACAGCGCGCCCGGACCAGGATTTAGAGTCAACTGATCGAGAGTTGCGCCTGAATGCGGCTGTGCTAGTACGCCCACTCTCGAATCGAGGAGCTAAAAGTGGCGAAGAACGCAAAGAAGACGGCTACAAAGAAGAAAACTGTGCGTCGTGAATACACAAAGGCTGACGTGAAAGAGCTGCGCGCTCATTCGAAAGCAAAGACGCCCGTTGCAAAAATCGCGAAGCTCACAAAGCGCTCCGAAGGCTCACTCCGCCAAAAGGCGCTCAAGCTTGGAATCCGGCTCGGTCACCAGCGCTAAAGGTGGCATTATGACGCTCCTCAATAGAGTGTTCTCGACCAGAACGTTGTTGCAAATCATCTGCGTTCTCGTTGCTGTCGTCGCAATGAAGTTGTTGAGCGCTCATTATGATTTCAGCTGGGCAGCCGCAGTTGGCGGTTGACTAAAAGAACGCCCTGGAAGGTTGAGCAGAAAGAAGCCCACCTAATGGTGAGCAATCAAGCGGCGTTCAACGTACGAAGTATTGGCGCCATCAGAGCCGCAGGGGGAACGAGACTAATCAGAATCTAGCGCGGGCGATTTCCCGATATGTGTGGCAGGACTCGATCCTGCAGCCAGACTGTTATGAGCGGCAGACTATCGATCGGCTTCGTCGAATTTGCTATGTTTTCGTTCGAATTCGGCCGCGTTCATCGCGGTTTGTTCACGTCGTTTCTGGTGCGAAACTGGTGCAGTCGGTCAGCATAGTAGGCACTTCACATCGCTATTCGGCACGTTGGGGCCACAGCCTGTCCCATGATGGATTGGAGCGAGAGTTTAAGCTTTTCAATTGGTTAGAGGACAGCGTGTGCACGACGTGTGCACCGGGAGACCAAAGAAAATCTAGAGACAAACGATATGAGCACGCCGAACCAGGTGCTTCAGCGTCAGCAGTAGACGGACGTGGGCGCGACCTGCTGGCAAGCTGGTGATTGTCGAAGTGGATCGTCGATGGACCGCAGTTGGCGCAAAGGCGGTCCTTCCTAAGCGCGACCTTTAGCACGGTTAGCAAGACGCCGATCCATAGATCCATTCGCTGCAGGCCACAGCTCGTTGCAGGATTGGCTAATCTTCGCTTCAATCGTCTCTCACTGTCCGCGGGCGGCACAGCAAGAATAAGTCATGGAGGATCCATGCCATCGATCGTCATTGCCCAGGGCGGCGGCCCCACCGCCGTGATCAACCAGACGCTGTGCGGCGCCATCCTTGCCGCGCGCAAGCACGATCCGTCGTTGCATATTCTCGGCGCGCGCTATGGCGTGCGCGGCCTCACGGCGGACAACGTCGTCGACCTCACCGCCGTCTCCGTGGCGGATCTGCACCGCCTCGGCAACACGCCCAATTCGGCGCTCGGCTCGACCCGCGACAAACCAGATTCCGACGCATGCTCTGATATCCTCGCTGCGCTGGACCGGCTCGACGCCCGTGCCTTCGTCTATATTGGCGGCAATGACACGGCCGGAACGCTCGAACTGCTGCGTCAACAGTCAAGTGGCCCCTGCCATTTCGTGCATGCCCCCAAGACCATCGATAACGACCTGATGGAGAACGATCATGTCCCCGGCTTCATCTCGGCCGCCGCCTTCGTCGCCAACGCCCTTGTCAGCATCGATCTCGATTTTCGCGCCATGCCCGGCATCTATGTGGCCATCGTTATGGGCCGTCATGCCGGCTTTCTCACCGCCGCCGCAGCAGGCTGGCAGCAATCGCCCGACGATGCCCCGCATCTGATCTACACGCCGGAACAGCCGTTCTCGGTTACCCGGTTCCTCGACGAGGTCGATGCGGTTTATGCGCGCCTGGGCCGCTGTATCGTTTCGATGTCCGAGGGCGTGCAGGACGAGATGGGTCGGCCTCTCACCGAGGCGCTGGCGGGCGGGGCGGTCGAGCGCGACGCCCATGGCAATCTGCAATTGACCGGCGGCGATCTCGGCATCGAGATCCAGAAAGCGCTGAAATCGCGTTTTCCCAAGGCAAGGGCGCGCGTCGATACGCTAGGCTATCTACCACGCGGATATATCGGCGTGATCGACGAAACCGACCGCAATGAGGCTTTCGCCGCAGGCGAATTTGCCGCGCAAAGCGCCTTAACCGGCAGTGGCTCGGTGGTGCTACACTATGACGGCGACCGCATCGAACCTCAGATCGTGCCGCTCGAGCGTGTGGCTGGCAAAACGCGTCATATGCCGGACGACTTCTTTGCTGACAGCAGTACCGTTTCGGCTGAGGGACGGGGCTATTTCCGGCGGCTGCTACCCAAACGGCCCGATATCTTCCTGCCGTTCGTGTGAAAATGATAGAGCATTCTCAACGTGAGGCTCTCAGAAGTGTTTTTTGGCACAACCGCGGACGTCCGCTCGTGGGCAACGCCGTCCTTGTGCGGAGCTTGGCTACAGTTCCAACCGGTCCGAAGCACGAGACCTGAAGAAAAACCGTCGACTTCCGATCACAACAGGTAGAGAGTTCATTTTCACCGCTCGGATTGGCTGCTGCATGACCGCGCTCTGGTGGCAGGCGGGTGTGATCTATCAGATCTACCCACGTTCCTTTCAGGACACCAATGACGACGGCATCGGCGACCTCATGGGGATCGGGCGGCGGCTCGACTATCTTGTCAGCCTTGGGGTCGACGCGATCTGGATCTCCCCCGTCTACCCGTCGCCGATGGTTGATTTCGGCTATGACGTCGCCGACTACTGCGACGTCGATCCACGCTTCGGCAGTCTGGCAGACTTCGACGATCTGCTCATGCAAGCTCATCGGCGGGGGCTTAAGGTTTTGCTCGACTTCGTGCCCAACCACACATCCGATCAGCACCCGTGGTTTGTCGAGAGCCGCTCTTCGCGAGAAAACCAGAAAAGAAGCTGGTACATCTGGCGCGATGCTGCCGTTGACGGCGGACCACCCAACAACTGGATCAGCGATTTCGGCGGCTCAGCCTGGCAATGGGACAAGGTAAGCAGACAATATTACTACCACGCCTTTTTGAAGGAGCAGCCAGACCTCGACTGGCGGCATCCAGCCGTGCAAACGGCGATGTACGATGTGATGCGTTTTTGGTTCGACCGCGGCGTCGATGGCTTCCGTATCGACGTGCTGTGGCACATGGTCAAGGCGGCAGACTTTCCGGACAATCCACCCAACCCGGCCTATCGGTCCGAAATGGGCGAAATGCACCGCCTGCTTCAGCTTCATTCGACGGACCAGCCCGAGATGCACCGGATCGCCGCGGATATGCGTGAAATCGCCGACAGCTATGGCGCCGGGGGACAGAGCGAGCGAGTCCTGATTGGTGAGGTATACCTGCCCGTCGATCGGCTCATGCAATATTATGGTGATACGCGCCCGGAGGTGCACCTGCCGTTCAATTTCCAGCTCATTGATGCGCCGTGGGGGGCATGCTCCCTTGCGGCATTGATCGCCAACTATGAGGCGGCGCTACCGTCCGGTGGCTGGCCAAACTGGGTGCTAGGCAACCACGATCGGCCGCGCGTGGCCACCAAGCGCGGTCAGGCCCAGGCCCGCGTCGCCGCGGTGCTGTTGCTGACGCTCCGCGGCACACCCACGCTCTACTATGGCGACGAACTCGGTTTGAGTGATGTCGGGATCGAACCATCCCAGGTCCGGGACCCGCGCGAGTTGCGCGAGCCCGGTTTGGCGTTGGGCCGCGATCCCGTGCGCACGCCGATGCCATGGGATGACAGCGAAAATGCTGGCTTCACCACGGTTAAGCCGTGGCTGCCGCTCAATGCCGACTGGCCCACGCGCAACGTGGCGCGCATGACGGAAGATCCTCAATCAATCTTGACCCTTTATCGTCGGCTAATTGCGCTCAGGCGGAATTGCCTGGCGTTGTCGACCGGTGATTTCGCACTGTTGAGTGGGGAAGGCGAGATACTTGCCTACGAGCGCCGATACGACGCGGATCGGCTGATTGTTGCGCTCAACTTCGGGGAGAGGGCGCACCGACTGCAGTTGCCGGATTGGGCGCGTGGGAGTCGGTTGCTGTTGTCAACTCTCGACGATGCGACGCTGGTTGAAGGCGGGGCCATCTTGCTACGGTCGAATGAAGGTGTAGTGCTTGGGGCCGGATAACACCAAGCAGGGAAGGAGGGTTGCTTGCGTATCGCCATGCTGGCGCCGATCTCGTGGCGTACACCGCCGCGTCATTACGGTCCCTGGGAACAGGTCACGAGTCTCTTGACCGAGGCGCTGGTGGCGCGCGGTGTTGATGTCACCCTGTTCGCCACAAAGGATAGCAGAACTGCGGCCAGGCTCGATGGCATTTGCCCGGCGCCCTATTCCGAGGACCCCGCGATCGACGCCAAAGTGTGGGAGATGCTCCACGTCGCCTATGTCTTTGAACAGGCCGGTGAGTTCGATCTTATTCACAACCATGCCGATTTTGTACCGCTCGCCTTCTCGCGGCTGGTCGGGACCCCGATGTTGACAACGATCCACGGTTTCTCGTCAGACCGCATTCTGCCTGCCTTCAAGCAATACGAAAATCGCGTCCATTATGTCGCCATCAGCCAGGCCGACCGTCATCCGGACCTGCGCTATGCCGCAACGATCCACCATGGCATCCCGCTGCAGGACTTTCCCTTCGACCCGCATGGCAGCGAAGATCTGCTTTTCTTCGGCCGCATTCATCCGGACAAGGGGGCTGCCGAAGCGATCACGGCAGCCCATCGATCCAGACGGAAATTGATTTTGGCCGGCATTATCCAGGACCAGAATTATCACAACGAGCAGGTCGCGCCCGCGCTCGATGGCCGATCCGTCGTCTACCTTGGCGCGGTCGGCGGCGCGGCGCGCGCAAGGACTCTCGGCTCCGCGCGCGCGCTGCTCCACCTCATCAATTTCGATGAACCGTTTGGCCTGTCGGTGGTGGAAGCGCTCGCCTGCGGAACGCCAGTCATTGCCTGCAACCGCGGATCGATGCCCGAGTTGATCGAGGATGGCGTAACCGGCTTCCTGGTCGACAGCCTCGATGCGGCGGTAGATGCGATCAATCGTATCGGCGAAATCGATCGCGCCGCGTGCCGTGCGGCCGTATCTGCACGCTTCACGGTCGATCTCATGGCCGATCGATATTTGGGCCTGTACCGATCGATCCTTGGCTAAGACTCGGTGGTTGCAAAAAGTCTACGGCCAACAATGACAACCACATAGACCCGGTTCGATGCGCACCGCGTGGCCGAGCGCAGTATTTCGTCGGTTTTAGCTCTCGCGCACGGGATAGTCGCAAATGACCGCCATTGGCGCAAAACGGTCCTTCGCCAAATGTCGGATATGACTCCCCACGTCCTGCGTCACAGCTTCGAAAGCATTGCCAACTTACCGTCCGGGCCCGATGACTGGGCGTCGACGATTTGGCGGAGCTTGTATTCGCTATCCCGAAGGGCTTCCTCGGCACGCTTGCGTTCGGTCAAAACGAGCACGAATGCAACCGTCTATCGGCATGTCTATTTCGCCTGCTGTCAATCGCACTACGGCCTCGTCCTCAAGGGACTCGAGGTAAAGTCTAACATCCTGGGCCGAAGCCCTTGCACGCCAGTGTTGCAGGCTTATGTGAGTAACGACTAGCACTCGCTCATTGCGACTGCCAATCCAGAAAATAAATCACAAAATCCAAGGAGGATCGCATGAAATTTCGTCCGCTCCACGACCGCGTGGTGGTCAAGCGCATCGACGCCGAAGACAAGACCGCAGGCGGCATCATCATTCCGGACACTGCCAAGGAAAAGCCCTCGCAGGGCGAAGTCATCGCCGTCGGCCCGGGCGGCCGCGACGAGGCCGGCAAGCTGATCCCGATCGACATCAAGGTCGGTGACCGCGTCCTGTTCGGCAAGTGGTCGGGCACCGAGGTCAAGATCGACAGTGTCGACCTCCTGATCATGAAGGAGGGTGACATCATGGGCGTCCTCACCGACCTTCCCGCGGCCAAAAAGAAGGCCGCCTGAGCGCTAGCCAGTTTTCCTTATCCTGAGGATTCGGCGCAGCCGGGTTCTCGAAGGATGAGGCCGCAATTGAAATCTCATCCCTCAAGAGCGCCCAGTCGCGCGGTCTTGGGATCTGACCAGTTGAAAGCGGAGATCATTATGTCAGCCAAAGAAGTCAAATTCGGCGTCGATGCCCGCGACCGCATGTTGCGCGGTGTCGACATTCTCCATAATGCGGTGAAAGTGACACTCGGTCCCAAGGGCCGCAACGTCGTGCTCGAGAAGTCGTTCGGCGCTCCCCGCATCACCAAGGACGGCGTCACCGTCGCCAAGGAGATCGAGCTCGAGGACAAGTTCGAGAACATGGGCGCCCAGATGGTGCGCGAAGTCGCCTCCAAGTCGGCTGACGCGGCCGGCGACGGCACCACCACCGCGACCGTGCTTGCAGCTGCAATCGTCCGTGAAGGCGCCAAGTCGGTTGCCGCCGGCATGAACCCGATGGACCTGAAGCGCGGCATCGACCTGGCGGTGGAAGCCGTGGTCGCCGACCTCGTCAAGAACTCGAAGAAGGTCACCTCCAACGAGGAAATCGCCCAGGTCGGCACCATCTCCGCCAACGGCGATGCCGAGATCGGTAAGTTCATCGCCGACGCCATGAAGAAGGTTGGCAACGAGGGCGTGATCACGGTTGAGGAAGCCAAGTCGCTCGAGACCGAACTGGAAGTCGTCGAGGGTATGCAGTTCGACCGCGGCTACATCTCGCCCTATTTCGTCACCAACGCCGACAAGATGCGCGTTGAAATGGAAGATGCCTACGTCCTGATCAACGAGAAGAAGCTATCTCAGTTGAATGAATTGCTTCCCTTGTTGGAAGCCGTGGTGCAGAGCGGCAAGCCACTGGTCATCATCGCTGAAGACGTCGAGGGCGAGGCCTTGGCCACGCTCGTTGTGAACCGCTTGCGTGGCGGCCTGAAGGTCGCGGCCGTCAAGGCTCCGGGATTCGGCGATCGCCGCAAGGCCATGCTACAGGACATCGCGATCCTGACCGGCGGCCAGGCCATCTCGGAGGACCTTGGCATCAAGCTCGAGAACGTCACGCTCGCCATGCTCGGCCGTGCCAAGAAGGTGATGATCGACAAGGAGAACACCACGATCGTCAGCGGCGCCGGCAAGAAGGCCGACATCGAAACTCGCGTGGCGCAGATCAAGGCGCAGATCGAGGAGACCACCTCGGACTACGACCGTGAGAAGCTGCAGGAGCGCCTGGCCAAGCTCGCGGGCGGCGTCGCGGTGATCCGCGTTGGCGGCGCGACCGAGGTCGAGGTGAAGGAGCGCAAGGATCGCGTTGACGACGCGATGCATGCGACCCGCGCGGCTGTCGAGGAAGGCATCGTGCCGGGCGGTGGCGTCGCCTTGCTGCGTGCCTCCGAGCACCTCAAGGGCATTCGCACCAAGAACGACGACCAGAAGACCGGCGTCGAGATCGTGCGCAAGGCATTGTCCTACCCGGCCCGCCAGATCGCGATCAACGCCGGTGAGGACGGTTCCGTTATCGTCGGCAAGATCCTCGAAAAGGATCAGTACTCGTACGGCTTCGACTCGCAGACCGGTGAATACGGCAACCTGATCTCGAAGGGCATCATCGATCCGACCAAGGTGGTTCGGGTGGCGATCCAAAACGCGTCCTCGGTGGCGGCTCTTCTGATCACCACCGAGGCCATGGTGGCCGAAGTGCCGAAGAAGAACGCGGGTGGCGGCGGCATGCCTCCGGGTGCGGGTGGAATGGGTGGCATGGGCGGTATGGACTTCTAACTCCGAGCATTTGGAGCTCAACAACAAGATGGCTCGGCAGCGATGCCGGGCCTTCTGTATTGGCTATACGTCAATCTCGACGACGATAGCCGCATGGAGATGCCGACTCCAGGGAGGCAAGCGAGGACGCCGACGACGCTGACTTTAAGACGTGACTGCCCGGACTGAACCAACAAGAAATATGCAGCGCAGGATCCTGGCGAGCGGGCCGTTACCGCGGCGAACGATGGCCGACCTTACTAGCTCAACAAAGTGCGGACTTTCTTCTCGGATAGATTTCGATCCGGAGCATCGGACAAGCCGACTTCAGAGCGCGCCGGCGGCTTCCGCACAGATGGTTGTTTCAAGCTCCGACTTGAAATGGCCGTCAACAATTGTCGCAAATCCCTTCGGTAGTGGGTCGGTCGGCTCGCATTGCTTTCTTCGGCTCTCGCTCGTCAATCAAGACAATGAGCTCTGGAAGGGGCCGATGCCGCATTCCTGGAGGCCATGAGGATAGCGCGCAAGCAGAAGCGTCTTCCATGAACTATGTGCCGCAACCGAACTTGCAGGGTTGGGGCGGCGATATGCCACAAACCGTGTCGCAGGGTGCTGTTGGAGCCGATCTTGGACGTGACTGAGAGCGGCGAGGAGGCGACTAAGGTCCGCGCGGCAGGCGCTTTGTGGCGATGGTGTTTCAGTCGGCGCTGCTCTATCCGCATCTGACGGCGCTGGCCAATATTCAGATGAGCCTCAGGCATGCGGGATTGTCGGCAGACGAGACCAAGGCGCGCATCTCGTCGTCGGCGCAGTTCCTGAAGGTCGACCATCTGCCAAGAAGCCAAGCGCGTTGTCCGGCAGCGAGCCACAGCGGGTCGCTCTGGCCAAGGCCATCGTCAGGCAACCGTCGGTGTTCCTGATGGACGAGCCGTTCCGATTATTACGCTCAGTCATTCGTAAGTGAACGTCTCTCGTCCGCGAGTCGAGCGAGGATGTAGCGGGAGAGGACAGGCCAGCAGCTCCGAGAGCAGCGCGGTCAACGTCGCGGCTTCTGATGCACCCAGCCGGTCGAGGATATCTTGCTGAACAGAGGTACCGAGCGTGCCAACTTCGTCGAAGCGCGCAGCGCCGCTGCGCGAGAGAAAAATCAGGACCTTGCGTCGGTCAAGTGGATCGGGGCCGCGATAGACTTCGGCCGTGGCGACCATTCTGTCGATGATCTTTGTAAGTGTCGGACCATCAACGAAGAGACGGGTCGCCAGATCGCCCATCGGCAGACCGTTCCGCTCCGCCAGCGCCTCGAGCACGCGATACTGATGGAGAGACATGTCCCTCGGCTTGAGCCGGGCTTCCAGCGCCTGTTCCAGCTGACGATTCACGCCCCGGATGAGGTCGGGTAGATCCACTCGTTGTCCCTTGGTCAATTTAGTTGATATTTCAACATTTCACTTCGACTATAAATTGGCGGTGGCGGAAAGCAAACCCGCTTTGTGCGTGCCCAATGAATGGGCTGACTGGGCGGCAAACGCCGGAAAGACGGGCAGCCGGGGGCGAGATTGGTCGCTTCTGCCGCAAAACCGGCTCCGCTGGGGGCGTGATCGCGGTTGGCATGATTCGTGAGTGGTATGTCCGTCGGAAGTACGGAGAGGCCACTTTTGCGTAGCGTTCGGATATGTCTGCTCATCCCACAAAGCGGCGCCGCAGGACTGTGGGCGCCGTCAGCTGAGGCGTGCGGACGTCTGGCAGTCGATGAAATCAACAGGATGTCGGGCATCCTGCGCCGTCCGGTCGAGTTGCGCATCATTAATGCCGGTGAGAGCGGCGTGAGCGCAGGCCAGGCCGCGCGCGACGCAATCGAAATTCGGGGCGCGCACGGCATTGTCGGGATGTTGCCCAGTTTTGCCCGGGACTTCGTGGCGAGTGCAGCTCATGGTCGTGTCCCGTTCATATACACGCCGCAGTTTGAAGGGCTGTCGTCGACATTCGATGTCATGACGACCGGTGAGACCGCCGATGAGCTTCTCGCGCCGGCGCTTCAGTGGCTTTCGGAAGCAAAACACGCGCAACGCTATTTCCTCTGCGGAAATGATTACATATGGCCGCGCTCGTCGCTCAAGATTGCGCGCGCGCTGGTCGCCCGCATCGGGGGAACGGTGACGGGAGAGCATTATCTGCCCGTCGGCTCGGATGACTTCGACGAGATCCTCGACCGCATCAAGGCCACGCGTTCGGAGGTGGTCGTGCCGCTCTTCCTGGGGTTGGACTGCATCGCCTTCAATCGGGCGTTCTGTGCAGCGGGCCTGAGTTCGAGCGTGTTGCGGTTCTGCTCCGCGATCGACGAGACCATTATCTACGGGCTCGAGATGGGCGAGACCGAAAACCTTTACGCAGCCTCGAGCTATTTCGCGTCCATTCGTTCCCGCAACAATGGCGCATTCCTGGAGCGGTACCATACGGCGTTTGGCGATAGTCCGCCCCCGGCCAATGCCTACGGGGAGTCCTGCTACGAGGGCATCTATTCGCTCGCGGCCCTGATCGAGGAAGCGGGCAGCTTCGATGCGCGGGAACTGACCCGCTTTTACGGGCGCACCATCCAGCAACGCACAGCGCGCGGCGATGACGCGCACCCTGTGGTCGGAGGCCGGCATCCGATCTTCATCGCCAAGCTCGATGGCTACGACTTCTCGATCGTCGCACGTCGATAAAGCGCTTGCATTTTCAAATATTGTCTTTTTAATAGTTTCCTTATCAAGAACCGGTTGGGGGCTTTCATGACTTTCTCCCGTCGCCGCTTCCTGCAGCACTCGGCCATTGCAACGACGACGCTGATTGCGGCACCCGCGGTCTTCCGCTCAGGAGCGCTTGGCGCCGAAAATCCGATCGTCGTCGGCAGCCTGCTCGACCAGTCCGGTCCTATCGCGGCCTCCGGTACGCCGATGGTCTACGCGCTGCAGCTCGCCGTGGACGAGATCAACGCGGGTGGCGGACTGATCGGCCGGCCGCTGAAGGTGATCCACTACGACACCCAGTCGAATATCCAGATGTATTCGCAATTTGCCCAGCAGCTTGCGGTGAAAGACAAGGTCGACGTGGTTCACGGCGGCATCACCTCGGCCTCGCGCGAGGCGGTGCGCCCGACCTTCGATCGCTTCAAGGTGCTGTACTTCTACAACGTGCTCTATGAAGGCGGAGTCTGCGACCGCAACACCTTCTGCACCGGGACGACGCCCGCACAGACCGTGGAAAAGCTGGTGCCAACCGCGATGAAAAAGGCAGGCAAGAAGGCCTACATCATTGCTGCCGACTACAATTACGGTCAGATCACCGCGAAGTGGATGACCAAATACGTCAAGGACAATGGCGGCGAAGTGCTGTCGACGGACTTCTTCCCGCTCGACGTCACCAACTTCGGCCCGACAATCTCGAAGATCCAGGCCGCGAAGCCCGACCTTATTCTCTCGGCGCTGGTCGGCGGCAACCATACCGCGTTCTACCGGCAGTGGACGTCGGCCGGTATGAAGGGGAAGATCCCGATCGCATCGACGACGTTCGGCCTTGTCAACGAGCCGACCACGCTTGACGCGGCCGAGAGCGATTCCATTCTCGGCGCCTACGGCTATTTCGAGGAGCTGACGACGCCGGCCTCAAAGAGCTTCGTCGAGAAGATCAAGAAAGCGCATTCCGACACGCCCTATATCAGCGAGCTTGCCGCCTGTACCTACGAAGGCGTCATGCTTTGGGCGGCCGGTGTACGCAAGGCCGGCGGCATCGACCGCATGAAGGTGATCGCGGCGCTGGAGGATTCCATCGCGTTCGACGGACCAAGCGGCAAGGTCACGCTCGACAAGGCGACCCATCACACGATCCGTAACGCGTTCCTCGCAGAGGTGAAGGACCGCAAATGGTCGGTGCTGGAGAGCTTCCCCGACGTCAAGCCGGCCGATACCGCAAGCGTCTGCGATCTAGTCAAGAACCCGAACGACACCAAACAGTACATCATCAGTCTCTGACGCTTTTTGGCCCCGCAGGTCGGCGGGGCCAACGCATTTAGACTGCCGGAAGGACCTTATGAATGGCGATCTACGTCATACTCGGGCTCGACGTCCTGAACGGAGTTTCCTCACTGTTTCTGCTGTGCCTGGGACTGGCGATCATCTTCGGCATGATGAAGATCATCAATCTCGCCCATGGCGAGTTCATCATGCTCGGCGCTTACGCGACCGTCATCTCGGCCAATGCCGGGGTGAACATCTGGATCGCAATGCTGATCATTGCGCCGCTGTTTGTCGGCGTTGTCGGCCTCATCATCGAACGTTGTCTCATCCGCTTTCTCTATGGACGCCTGGTCGATTCGATGCTGGCGACCTGGGGGTTGAGCCTCGCCATCATCGGCATCATCACGACGATCTACGGCAATACCCAGCAGGGAGTGCCCACCCCCCTTGGCGGCTTCTCGATCGGCTCGTATCAGTCGAGCTACTACACGCTGTTCCTGGCCGGCATGGCGATCGTCATGATGGCTCTGGTCTATGGCGTCATGCGCTTCACCCGGTGGGGTCTGATCGCTCGCGCGACGATGCAGAACCCGGCGATGGCAGCGACCCTCGGCGTCAATCCGGCACGGGTCTATATGAGCACCTTCGCGGTCGGCGCCGCGGTCACGGGCCTGGCCGGCGGCTTGCTGGCGCCGGTCTCGGGCATCACTCCCGGGATGGGTAGCGCTTACGTCGCCAAGGCCTTCATGACGGTGGTCGGTGGCGGTGCCGCGATCCTGTCGGGTACGATGTCGGCGGCGAGCCTGTTCGGTGCTGTCAATCAAATCGGCGCCTACTTCACGACCCCCGTATATGGCGAGGTCCTGGTGTTCACGGCGGCGATCGTGTTGATCCGGTTGCTGCCGCAGGGTATCTCCGGCCGCTTCTTCAAGGGGACGCTGTGATGTCCCCGCGCTTTCGTCTCGCTGCCCAGGCGGGTGCAGTCGTCGTCGCGATCATTGCGATCGCGCTGGTTCCTTCGGTGATCGAACTCTTCGCGCTGATGCAGTTGACGCTGTTCGCGGCGATGTCGGTGCTGGCGCTCAGCCTTGCCTTCATCTGGGGGTTTGGCGGCATCCTGTCGTTCGGGCAGACTGCATTCTTCGGGTTGGGCGGCTACGCTTATGCGATCGCGGCCGTCAATTTTCAGGACTCGACGCCGGCGATTCTGCTCGCCGTTATCATTCCGCTGCTGTTCGCCGCGATCCTCGGCTATTTTGTTTTCTTTGGCCGCATCTCCGACGTTTATCTCGGCGTGATCACCCTGACCGTCACCCTGATCCTGTTCAACTGCATCAACTCGACGTCGGGTGACAGCTACCGGATCGGCCAGGCGCTGCTCGGCGGCTTCAACGGCATTCCGGCAGTGCCGACCTTCAACGTGCCGTTCCATCCGGGCGAGATGCTGTCGCCCGAACAATCCTGGTGGACGACGGCCGGAGCGCTGCTTGCGGTATTCCTGCTGCTGCGTCTTCTGCTGTCGCTGCCGGCCGGGCGCGTCATTGTGGCGGTGCGCGAGAACGAAGTGCGCGCCTCCTTGCTCGGTTACGACCCGCGCCTGGTCAAGCTGCTCACGTTCATTCTGGGTGGTGCGATCGCGGGACTTGCCGGTGCGCTCTACGTCAATTGGGGCGCGTTCGTTGGTCCGACCATTTTCAGCCTGTCGCTCTCGGCCGAGATCATCATCTGGATCACCGTGGGCGGCCTTGGCACCTTGCTTGGCCCGATCGTCGGCTGCGTGCTGATCGAGTACATTGTCGCCTATATCGGCTCGCAGCAGGCGTTGAACTCCAATCTCGTCCTTGGCGCCGTCCTGCTCGTATTCGTGCTGCTGCTACCCAAGGGGCTGGTGCCGACGCTGCGTGATCTCCTGCTCAGGCTTGTGCCCGAGCCGAAGCCGACGGCGCCTCGCGCAGACGAGCCGCTGCAATCGTCGCCGGTGGCGCCGCATCCGGCTGGAGCAGAATAGCCATGGCCGAGCTCGTACCTCTGCTCAAGGCCGAGCATCTCACGATGCGGTTTGGCGGCGTGGTCGCCAATGACGACATCAGTTTCACGCTGGACGAGATGGAGCTGCGCTGCCTCATTGGCCCCAACGGCGCAGGCAAGAGCACCTTCTTCAAGATGCTCACCGGCCAGCTCACCCCGACCTCGGGCACGATCGCGTTCCGGGGCGAGGCCATCGCAGGCAGGCTGTCGCACCAGATCGCCCGTATGGGGATTGGCATCAAGACCCAGGTGCCGAACGTCTTCAACGGCCTGTCGGTGCGCGAGAACATCTGGCTTGCGGTCCGCCGCAAGGCGACACCGCGTGCGCAGGCGCCGGCCGTCAATTCCGTTCTGGAGATGATCCGCCTGACCGATCACGCCGATCGCATCGTCGCGACATTGTCGCACGGTCAGCGGCAGTGGGTGGAGATCGGCATGGTGCTCGCCGCCGAGCCTGATTTGATCCTGCTGGACGAGCCGGCTGCCGGCATGACCGACGAGGAGACCGCCCACACCGCCGCGATCATCCGCGAGATCAACCGGACACACGCCATCATCGTCGTCGAGCACGACATGGAGTTCATCAAGCAGATCGCCAAGAAGGTGACCGTATTCCATCAGGGGCGCGTCCTGCTGGAAGATACTGTGGGCAAGGTGCTGGCGGATCAACGGGTGCGCGACGTCTATCTCGGCAAGAAGGTGGCGGCATGAGCGCGCTCCTGGAGATCAAGGACCTGCGATCCGGATACGGCCGGATTCCGATCCTGTTTGGTATCGATATGACGGTACAGGACGGCGAGTATCTCGGCATTCTCGGCCATAACGGCATGGGCAAGACCACGACCTTGCGCGCGCTGATGGGTCATCTGCCGACGACCGGGGGTACGGCCGTCTTCGCGGGCAAGACGATCACCCATTTGAAGCCGCACGAGCGATCCCGGCTCGGCATCGGTCTGGTGCCGCAGGGAAGGGAGATTTTCCCCGATTTGAGCGTCTACGAGAACCTGCGCATGGGCCTCGCTGCTGCGCCAAGGGAAGACCGTGGTATCATTGATACGGTGCTGGAAGACTTTCCGCGTCTGGTGCGACTGCTCGATCGGCGCGGCGGTGCCTTGTCCGGTGGCGAGCAGCAGCTGCTCGCGCTTGCGCGCTGTCTCTGCACCAAGCCGCGGCTCATTCTGCTCGACGAGCCGACGGAGGGTATCCAGCCATCAATCATCGAAGAGATCACCGAGACGCTGCTCGCGCTGAAGAAGCGTTGGAGCATGTCGCTGATCGTCGTCGAGCAGAATCTCGAGTTCATTACCACGCTGTCCGACCGGGTCCTCAACATCCAGAAGGGACGGATCACGGGACAGCTCGACCGGAAAAGCCTGATGGCACGGGATGCCGCCATGAGTCCGAGTTAAGGCCAATTCCGGCGCAGCTGCGCCGGCCACTGCGATCGGTGATTTCTGTCTTCTCTGCCAGCTTGTCTGCACAAGAAAGGATGACTCATGTCTATCAAACGCCCGAATGCCGAGGATATCGCTGAACTCGCGGCGAGCCTGCACATGAACATGTCGGTCGAAGAAGCCGGAGAGTATCTCGCATTGATGGGCGGCATGTTTGATGCCTATGACATCGTCGACGAACTGCCGAATCCGTTGCCGCCGGTCAAATACCCCCGCATGCCCGGCTCGAAGCCGGGTCCGAAGGACAACAAATACGGTGCCTGGGCGATCAAGACTGAGGTGAAGGGCGCGCCGAGCGGCAAGCTCGCCGGCCGGACAGTCGTCCTGAAGGACAACGTCGCGCTTGCAGGCGTTCCCATGATGAACGGCTCGACGACCCTCGAAGGCTTCATCCCCGCAGCCGACGCGACGATCGTGACGCGGATTCTCGATGCCGGCGGCACCATCGTCGGCAAGGCCGTATGCGAACATTTCTGCCTCTCGGGCGGCAGCCACACCTCCGATCCGGCGCCGGTTCATAACCCTCTCAAGATGGGTTATTCCGCCGGCGGTTCATCTTCCGGCAGCGCGGCGCTGGTTGCGGCCGGCGAAGTCGACATGTCGATCGGCGGCGACCAGGGTGGCTCGATTCGCATCCCAGCGTCCTATTGCGGCATCTACGGCATGAAGGCGACGCACGGCCTCGTGCCCTATACCGGCGTGATGCCGATCGAATCGACGATCGACCACACCGGCCCGATGACGGCGAACGTCTCCGACAATGCGCTGCTGCTGGAGGTGCTGGCCGGTCCCGACGGGCTCGATCCGCGGCAATACGCGCCGAAGGTCACGAGCTACACCGAGATGCTCGGGCGGGGCGTCAAGGGCCTGAAGATCGGTGTGCTCAAGGAGGGCTTTTCGGCGCCAAACATGCAGGAAGGCGTCGTCGCGAAAGTGAAGGCCGGGGCCGAGCGTTTCGCCGGACTTGGCGCCAGCGTGTCGGAAGTTTCGATTCCCGAACACGCGCACGCGCTCGCCGCCTGGAATCCGATTACGCTGGAAGGCTTCCTGGTCCAGATGATGATAGGCAACGGCATGGGCTTCAACTGGAAGGGGCTCTACGATGTGGGCCTGCTGGACGCGCACTCCGCCTGGCGCAACCGTGCCGACGATCTGTCGGAAACGCTGAAGCTCTGTATGCTGGTCGGACAGTGGGGCGTCAGTCACTATCGCGGCCGTTACTACGCGAAGTCCCGCAACATCGCGATCGCCGCCAAGGCCGCCTATGATGCGATGTTCGGTTCGTACGACCTGCTCCTGATGCCGACCTTGCCCTGTGTCGCGACTCCAATTCCGGCGAAGGATGCGCCGTTGTCCGAAATTGTCCAGCGCGCCTTTGAGATGACCGCCACGACCAGCCCGTTCGATGTCACCGGCCACCCGGCCATGTCGTTGCCCTGCGGCCTCTCAGACGGCCTTCCGGTCGGCCTGATGCTGATCGCCAAGGACTACAACGAGGCGACCATTTATCAGGCGGCCAGGGCCTTTGAGGCCGATGGCGATTGGAGAAAGTTCTGATGATCACGATCACAGCCGTCATCAGGACGAAATCCGGGCGTGAGGTCACGATGCGCGACGCGCTTCTTGACGTCGCGGCTCATGTCGCGGCCAGGGAGCCCGATACCATCGGGTTCTTCATCTCGCAAAGCGAGGAAGATCCCTGCCTCTTCACGACCTACGAGCGCTTCGCCAACAAGGCTGCGATGGATCGCCATAACGGGTCGGCAGCCGTCGCAACCTTCTTCGGCATCGCCAAGCCAATCCTGGACGGCGAGGTCATGCTTGTGACGTCGAAGGAGGTGTCGGCGACGGTCCGGTAAGCCGGCGCCGGTTCAATTGCGGGAGAACATCGTGACGTTACGGCTTCATGGCATCATCGGGAGATCCGACGATCCGACCTATGCGGGTCGCCTCCATCATATCGAGCATCACGGTGGGATCGAACTGCTGTTCGTGCCGCCTGCGGACGTCGGTCGCAAGCGCTTTCGCCTGATGACCGATCGCGGAACGGACTGCGCGGTCAGCCTGGATCGTGACGAAGAGTTGGTCGATGGCGGGCTGCTTTTTCTCTCGCACGATCGCGCCATCATTGCCCGTTTCGGCGAGCAGGCGACCTGGCGCTTGAAACCCGCGGATCAGGCGACGGCGCTCAAGCTCGGATGGAATGCCGGAAATCTGCATTGGCGGGTCCGCTTCGACGGTGACTGGCTCGTCGTGCTGCTGGATGGTCCGCTCGAGGCGTATCGCGCGCGCATCATGCCGCTGCTCCAGGCAGGCGAGGTGGTGGAGAGCGATGTTGTTCGATAGATTGCAGGCGCTGGCACTGCTGCAACTCGGCGACAGCGCCTATCCGGCCGGCGGCTTCGCGTTCTCCTGGGGGCTCGAAGGGCTCGCCGCGGACGGCATGCTCTCCAATCGCAATGAGCTGGACCGCATCATCGCCGATCAGCTGGCGCGGCGATGGGCCACCATGGAGCGCGTCCTGCTGCGCAAGGCCTTTCACGCGGCAGGATGTGACGCGATTGCTGCGGTCGACCGCCTCGCCGAGGCGGGAACACCATCGGCGGAGATGCGGGAAGGGTCGCGCCGAGCAGGCAGGGCGCTGCTCGGGGTTTGGGTCAAACTCGATGGGCCGCTGTCGGTCGCGTACCGCACCCTGGTGTCATCGGACGCGCGGCTCGGTCATTTGCCGGTCGCACAGGCCGTCGTCAGCCGGGATGCGAATTTCAACCTGGATGCAGCCGAACTGGTCTCGGGCTGGACGTTGGTGACCGGTCTTGTCGGTGCAGCCGTGCGGCTCGGCATCATCGGCCATGTGGAAGCCCAGCGAAGCCAGTCAGCGGCACGCGGTCTGCTCGCAGAGCTGCTCGCAGAGACACCGCCGGCGGACGCGTCGCCCGCGAGCTTCACGCCGTTCATCGATATTGCAGTCTCGCGCGGACCGCTTCGGGATGTTCGCATGTTTACGACCTAGATGAGGTGACTTCGCCATGATGAATCTGTCGCCGACCGAGATGGATCGTCTCGTGATCTTCAATGCCGCGCAGATGGCGCGTCGCAACCGCTCACTCGGGATCAGACTGAGTCACCCCGAGGCGATCGCCTACATAACCGACGAGGTGATGACGGCGGCGCGGCGCGACCTGCCTTACGCCGAAATCCGTGATATGGCGGGGCGGTTGCTGACGACGGACGATGTCGCGCCCGGCGTCGCGCAGATGATCCCGATGCTCTACATCGAATGCATGTTTGCCGAAGGCACCAAGGTGATGGCGGTGTTCGAGCCAATCGCACTCAGTAACGCTCCTGCGGCCGACGACCTCGTACCCGGCGAGATCATCGCAGGTGGCGAAAACATCGAGAGCTTTGCAGGCCTGCCGGCTGTCACGATTGAGGTGATCAATACCGGCGACCGCGATGTCCAGGTCCGCAGCCACACGCATTTCTTTGAGGTCAATCGTGCCTTGCGTTTCGATCGCGCGGCGGCGTGGGGCATGAAGATCGATCGGCCGGCCGGCGCCGGAGTACGTTTCGAGCCGGGGGTCACCAAGTCGGTGCGTCTGGTGCCAATCTCGGGTGACCGGGTCGTGCTTGGACAGGCCGGGCTCGTCAACGGTCCGCTGGATGTGCCGTCCGCCCGCGATGATGCGCTCAAGCACGCCCGCGCTCGCGGCTATCAGGGAGCTTGACCGTGGCCATACTGACCCGTCGTGCCTATGGCGAACTCTACGGTCCAACCAAAGGCGATCTCGTGCGGCTGGCCGACACCAGCCTGCTCGCTGAGATCGAGCACGACTACGCCACATACGGACATGAGCTCCTGGTCGGGGCCGGAAAAAACCTGCGCGACGGCGAGGGCGTCAATGGTTATCGGACGTCATCGCACAAGATCCTCGATGTGGTGATCAAGAATGCCACGATCGTCGATGCGGTCACCGGTATCGTGAAGGCCGACATCGGCATCCGCGACGGTCGCATCGTCGGCATCGGCAAGGCCGGCAATCCCGACGTGATGCCGGACGTGCATCCCGACATGGTCGTGGGTCACACCACCGCGCCGATCGCCGGCGGCCCGTTCATTGTCACGGCCGGCGCGATCGAGTCGCACGCGCACTTGATCTCGCCCGAGCAGTCCGACCATGCACTCGCCGGCGGAACAACAACATTGGTAGGGAACGGATCAGGTCCGGTCTTCGATGTTGGCAGCGGAGCTGCCACACACTTTGCACGCTTCCTTCAGGCGATCGAGTTCTCGCCCCTCAACTACGCGCTGTTTGGACGCGGCGGTTCCAACCCCGAAGCCGTCGAGGAGGCTGTTGCTGCCGGCGGCATGTCCGTGAAGATTCACGAGGATTTCGGCGCCGCGCCGGCCGTGATTGACCAGAGCCTCGTGGCGGCCGATCGTAACGATTTTGCGGTGCACCTCCACACCGATTCGATCAATGAGTACGGCTTCTGCGAGGATACGATGGCCGCCGTCGACGGGCGCACCATCCACATGTATCACGTGGAGGGCGCCGGCGGCGGCCACGCGCCGGATCTGCTCAAGGTGGTGTCGTGGGACAACGTCATCCCGTCGTCCACCAATCCGACCAACCCCTATACTTCCTATGGCATGGAGGAGGGGGTGCCGATGACGATGATCTGTCACCAGCTCAACTACAATGCGCCCGAGGATGTGATGTTCGGCGAAGCGCGGGTGCGCGCCCAATCGATGGCCGCGGAAGACTTTCTCCACGACATGGGCGCCATCTCGATCTTCGGCACGGATACGCAGGGCATGGGGCGTCTCGCGGAGAACGTCGCCAAATGCTGGCAGCTTGCCAGCGTGATGAAGGACCGCATCGGCCGTCTGCCCGAGGAGAAAACAGCCGGTGCAGACAATGAACGCATCAAGCGTTACATCGCCAAGCTCACCATCAACCCGGCAATCGCAGTTGGCATCGACCATTTGGTTGGCTCGGTCGAGGTCGGCAAGATGGCCGATCTGGTGCTGTGGCCGCGCGCGTCTTTCGGCATCAAGCCCTACATGGTGATCAAGAACGGCTTTGTCGTCTGGGCCGCCATGGGCGACGGCAACGGCAGCCTTGGCCTGTCGGAACCGATGATTCAGAAACGCATGTGGGGGGCACTCGGCGCCGCGCCGCAACGGCTGGGTGTCAACTTCGTCTCAAAGCTTGCCCTGGACGCTGATGTCGGGCGCAGGCATGGCCTGACGCGCGATCTCGTTCAGATCAGGAATGTACGGAAGCTGCGGAAGACCGACATGGTACGGAACGCGGCCATGCCGCACGTGGAGGTCGATCCGCAGACCTTCGAAGTTCGCGCCGATGGCAAGCTTCTGATGTGCCCCCCAGCAACGAAGGTGCCGCTTGCAAGGCGGTACATGCTCCGATGAACCGGATCGCACTGAAGAGCGTATCAGCCGCGGCGCGCATCGCCGCCGCGCGGGTCGGGATCGGAGGGCCGGTTGGTTCGGGCAAGACGGCGTTGGTCGAGCGCCTGATCCCGGCACTCCTGAAGCGCGGCATCGATATTGCGGTCATCACCAACGACCTTGTCACGGCTGAGGACGCCGAGCGGATCAGGCGCTCCGGGCTGATCGATCCGGCGCGCGTATCGGCAGTCGAGGCGGGCGCGTGCCCTCACACCGTCATTCGCGAGGACCCGACGCTCAACATTGAGGCTGCGGACGAACTGGAGCGGCGCTTCCCGGGCGTCGAGCTCATTCTGCTCGAAAGCGGCGGCGATAATCTCGCTTCGACGTTTTCGCGCGATCTGACGGATTTCTGGATGTTCGTCATCGATGTAGCCGGCGGCGACGATATCCCGCGCAAGCGCGGCCCCGGGGTCATCCGTGCCGACCTCCTTGTCATCAACAAGGTCGATCTGGCCCCTCATGTCGGAGTGGACCTGGAGCGCATGCATCGGGAGGCATTGAGTGTCCGCGGTGATCGTCCGGTGCTGCTCACCAATTGCCGCCGCGGCGAGGGAATCGATGCGATCGTCGATCGTCTCGAGCGCGAGGTTTTGTTCAGAACGTGAGGCCGGTAGCGACAAGCGACGATCTGCTGCTCGACCTGAGCTTTGTCCGCCGCGCCGATCGTACGGTCATTGACCGGCGCCTGTTCGCCTGGCCGTTTGTTCTGACACGCAGCTTCTATCTCGATCCGGATCGGCCGGGCTGCCTCAGCGTGATCGTACAGACGGGAAGCGGGGCAGTTCACGGTGAGGACAGCCTCGCACAACGTCTCGTGCTCCGTCCCGGCACTGCCGTCTGCCTGACCAATCAGGGCGCGACATCCGTACATCGAGCAGACCCGGCTGCCCGCTCCATGGAAACAGTCAGACTTTACGTCGCAGGCGGCGCCAGTCTGGAATATTTGCCTGAGCCGCGCATCCTGTTTCCGGATGCCGCGCTGTGCCAGTCTGTGGAACTCGACTGCGCGAAGGAGGGCTGCACCCTGGTCGTCGATGCATTCACGATGCACGATCCCGGTGGAGAAGCCCGTGGTTTCCGTGAACTGGAATCGACGTTCTGCCTGCGGAGATCGGGCGGCGAGCCCTTGATGATCGACCGGATGCGCCTGCACCGTCCGGATCCCGACATCTTTCGTGGTCATCGGGCTTTTGGATCAGCGATTCTGGTGCTCACCCCTTCGCATGATCTGGCGCGCCTTCAGGCATCGCTGACTGCCGCTCTGGGTCGGATCTCGAGATTGTACGCTGCGGCCAGTGTGCTACCGGGAGCCGCGGGGCTCGGTGTCCGCCTCGCGGCCCTGGACCTCAGGCAGATACGAACTGCATTCGACGCGATCCGGGCGATCTATCGTCAAACATTGCTGGCTTCGATGGCGTCCTGAAGGCGGTTGGGTCGCTGTTCTTTGATAAGAAAAGCTGAGCTTACGAAACTGCGATAGCGGTCCGTGACTCGAACCCGATGCCTTGTTTCCTGCAGGTGTCCGCTATGTGTGCACGACGTGTGCACCGGGAGATCAAGAAAATCTTGCGACAGCCAACTTAAGCAGGCGCTCGGAGTGGCTCGGGCCACCTGAGCTCGGTGGGCGTGCACCGTAAGTTTCAGAGCAGGTGAGTGCTGACGCAGATCGGAAGCTTCATCCTTCTTCATCGTACTGCCTATGGGGGCGCACGCGCGCAGATGACGTTGTTTAGCCGTGGGACGATCCTGTCTTAAGCAGCAGCGTTTTCGCAGCCTCAATGTCCGGCTTTGACCGGCAGCGCGAACTAGAAAACGGCACCGTGCGGCACGTTTTCGCTGGCCCACAATGCACGCCATCTCCTCTTGAGCACGCGCGCTGCGGTCGCGCCATTCCCCCGGCGTCAAGTCAATGTAGCGCAATGACGCCCTTCGCATTGTAGATGTGCATCCCAATGATATTGGCGTCGAACAGGCGCCGGATTCTTGATTCCCGGTCCTGAAGCTCGCGGTAGAGCAACGCATTGTCGAGCGACGTCGCGGCCTCGGACGCAAGAAATTTCAGCACGGCGACCCGCGCGGGCGTGAACACCCGCGGCGCGAGGTTGTTTTCGAGATACAGCAAGGCGACGGCGTTGCCTTGCTTGACGAGCGGAAGACACAGGATCGAGCGGGTGTGCTTGCGGAGCACGTAGTTGTTGCCGGCAAAGGTGCCGTGCGTCGACGCGTCGTCCAGGATGACGTTCTCCTGGTGCGCGCGGCGTAAAGCACGACCGGCTCCGGCATTTCGGCTCCAGAGATCGGCGAGTCGCGCAGATCGATCGTGACCGAGCCTCCGACAGTAACCGCTTCGCCCCTGGATCCGCGGCTCGCCGCCTTTCGGCACGATCAGCACGCCGCGTTCGGCGCCGGCGTGCTCGATGGCGGTGTGCAGCAGCGTGTGGATGACCTTCTCCGGCACGATCTCGCTCGACACCGCCACGGACACCCTGAGAACCGTTGCGAGGTCCAGCTGCTCGACCGGCGCGCCGATCGTGCGCGTCGGACCGAGCAGGGAGTTGCTCTCCCGGAGGCCCGGATACATTTCGTCGAGTTGCCGCACCTCTGCGTAGATGATGTCTTCGTCAGACTTGCTGGCAGGACCGGCTAACGGGAAGCCGGTGTGGCTTACGATCAGGCTCGATCCCAGAAATGGCTGGTTGCGCTCGACGCCGACACGGTCGGCGGCGGCGATATACATGCTGTTGGAGTGGGCGCCGCTCATGGCGAGGATATTCGCCATGACCATCGTGTTCGCGGGCTGGTCCGGCATCGGCACCCAGTTGGTCGGCACGCAAAGGATGTCGGCGCCCTGCAGCGCGGCGAGACGGTAGGTCTCCGGAAACCAGCCATCGTAGCAAATCGCCACGGCCATGCGGCCGAATCTGGTCTTCCAGACTGGAACGCCGAGATCGCCAGGTTCGAAGAACAGGTTTTCCGAGCCCCACAGGTGCACCTTGCGATAGGTGCCGACGAAGCCGTCGGGCCCAACGATTGCGGCACTGTTGTAGAGCGCGTCACCCGCCCGCTCGCAGATGCCGGCGACGATTACGAGGTCCTGGCGGCGAGCTGCTTCCAGCCGAGCTTTTGTCGTCGGACCACCAGGCACTGGCTCGGCCAGCGCGAAAGCCTCTTGGCGGCAACCGAAGACATAGCCTGAATTGCAGAGCTCGGGCAGCACGACAAGCTGCGCGCCGTTGGCTGCCGCTTCAGCGATCTTCTCCAGCGAGCGTGCAACATTGGCTTGCTTCTCGCCAATCTTCGGCTCCATCTGGGCTTTCCGCGTGCATGGCAAACACTCCGTCGGGTTTGTCGGATCTCGCATTCTCAGATATTGGGATGCATGTCCTTCCAGCCATGCGCGCGCTCATAGGCATCTGCGGCACGGATCAGGGTCATCTCATCGAAAGGGCGGCTTGCGAGTTGCAGTCCGATCGGCAGTCCGGCGCTATCGAAACCGCAAGGTAGCGAGATCGACGGCAGGCCGGCGAGATTCCAGGGATAAGTCAACCGCCAGGAGGCCGCGAGTACGCTCTCATCGTTCGCGCCGACGCGTACAGTCCATTCGCCGATCGGCCATGCCGTCAGTGGGCAGGTGGGCCCGATAATGACGTCCACATCGGTGAAGATTTTCGCTAGATCGTCGATGAGCACGCGGCGGAGCTGCTCGGCCTTGAGGTAATCCGGCCCTGTGACCAGCCGGCCCATTTCGACCAGCGTGCGCACGTCGTCGGTGAAGCCTTTGACCAGGCCGCTTGCCAGGTTGCGGCTGTGATAGGCGGTGGAGGACGATAGCTCGATCGCGAAGATCGCGCCCAGGCCATAAGCGAGGACCGGCAGCTCGAATTCAACCAGACAAGCGCCGGCATCGTGATAGAAGCCGATTGCCGCGTCGATGGCGGCACCGACGTCGGATTGGTTGCTCTCAAAGAAATGGTTACGGCAAATGCCGACGCGAAGGCCGGCGATTGGCTGGTTAAGCCCCCTCGTGAAATCCGGAATGTCGGCGTGGGCGGAGCCGGGATCATCAGGGTCGTGACCGGAAATGGCGTTGAGGGCATGGACGCTGTCGGCGACCGTATAAGAGAGTGGGCCGGCATGGTCGAGTGACCAGCTGTGAGGAACGATGCCGGCGCGGCTCACGCGGCCGAACGTCGGCTTCAATCCAACGGCGCCGCATAGAGCGGCCGGGATGCGAATCGAGCCGCCGGTGTCCGACCCCATCGCGATAGGGACCATCCGGGCAGCGACAGCCGCGCCCGATCCTCCGCTCGAGCCGCCGGGGACGCGACTCATGTCCCACGGATTCTTGGACGGCGGCGTCACATTGCCCCACGCGAATTCATGCATGCGCGTCTTGCCGATGATGATTGCGCCGGCCGCGCGGAGTTTGGCGACAACAGCTGAATCAGCTTTCGCGAAGTTCATGTCGGAAGTCGCGCTGCCGGCGGTAGTCGGCATGTCGGTCGTGATATAATTGTCCTTCACCGCCACCGGCACGCCGTGAAGCGGGCCACGCCAGTGGCCGTTTGCAATTTCCCGATCTGCAGCTGCCGCCTGGGCGTGCGCATCGTCGGCGGTAAAGACAAAGCTTTCAAGCTTGCGATCGAGCGTCCTAATGCGTTCCGACGCATTCTCGACGAGCTCGACGCTTTTCAATTTTCCTGTGCGCAGATCGGCTGAGAGTTCGGCGACGGGGCGCGTGATAGGATTGCCTTGCATCGGGAGAGCCTCAGCCTTGTCGGTCGGCCGGCAGCGGGGAGAACACGACGGCGGGATGAATGTCCGTCAGGTCGAGGCTCCGCAGCTTGGCGATTTCCTGCGCGATGGGCTGGAAGGCGGCGAGCACGGCGGCCCTTCGTTCGGCTTCGAGTTCGATGCCGAGCGCATCGACGAGGCTCTCCAACTCATTCATCGATCTCTCCCTCACAACTGCAGCTGTTCTTGGACGCGCGCCGCAGCAGGCTCGTCGCCGGCCACGCCCTCATCTGCGATTTCACCGATCTTCAGCACCGCGTAGCGGTCGGCCATGGAAAAGGCGAACGGCACGTTCTGCTCCACGACGAAGATCGTGGTGCCGGCGCGCTTGCGCTCGGCCAGCAATATTTCCGACAAGTGCCGGACCATGGATGGCTGCAACCCTTCCGAGATTTCGTCGATCAGCATCAGGCGCGGCGAGCCGAGCAGGGCGCGGGACACGATCAGCATCTTCTGCTCGCCGCCGCTCAACGTACCGGCCTTCTGGTTGAGGCGCTTGCCGATGATCGGGAAATAGTCACTGACACGAGCCAATCCTTCGGCAAAGCCGTGGTCGCTGCGAAGGCCTAGCCTGAGATTCTCCTGAATCGTCAGGTCTTGGAACAGCGTCTGCTCCTGCGGCGTGTAGGCGATGGCCTTGCGCGCGATCAGATGCGTGGTCAGCGTCGTGATGTCTTCACCGAACAGACGGATGCTGCCTTGCCTGGCCGGGACGAACCCGAGGATGGTCTTGAGCAGCGTGCTCTTGCCCATGCCGTTTTTGCCGAGCAGCGCGAAAATTTCACCAGGACGAATCCCGAGCGAGATGTTGCGCAGCACCATGGCTTCGCCGTAGCCGCTGCTCACATCGGAAATGTCCAGGACGGTTTCGCTCATGGCCGCGCCTCTGCATGGGCGCCACCCGCATATATCGTCCGTACCAACTCGGAGCCGACGACTTCCGCCACCGAGCCGTCCAAGAGCACCTTGCCTTGATGCAGCACGATGATCCGGGTCGAGATTTCACGGACGAAGTCGAGGTCATGCTCGATGATCAGCGTGCACAATCCCGCGCGCTGGACGAGATCGACCAGGATGCCGCCGATCAGCGTGCGCTCGGGCTTGGTGAGGCCTGCGGTCGGCTCGTCGAGCAGCAGCACGCTCGGCTCCAGTGCCAGCACCATCGCAAGCTCCAGCGCGCGCTTCATGCCGTGGGACAGATGCCGGCACTCGATCGCAAGCTCGCGGTCGAGCCCGGTCGCGGTGATAACGTGACGGGCGCTCTCGGGCAGCGCGAGCGTCGGCGCGTGGCTCAGCAAGTTGGCGCCGTCCAGCCGATGACGGGCAAGACGCAGGCATTGTGCCACCGTCAGCGTCTCGAACAGGCTGGTGGCCTGGAAGCTTCGGCCGATGCCGAAGCCCACCACAGCTTGTGGCGGTGTGCGCGCAATCGCCCGTCCGAACACCGCAACCGTGCCATCGGTTCGCTCGAAACCATCGGAAAGGCAGCGCATCAGCGTGGTCTTGCCGGCGCCATTCGGACCAATGATGCCAAGTAATTCACTGCCCAGCGCCTTGAACGTGACCCCTTCGAGCACCTTGAGGCTGCCGTAAGAGCGCGCCAGATCGGCAATGTCGAGCGCTGGCGCATCCGAGCCGGTGCCGATGCGGTGTCCTTCGCTGGCCTCAACGAGGGCAGGCACCGCAAGCATCGGTGCAACGTTGCGGCCGCTGGTTGCCGACCACAGCCGCCGCAAGCCGCTCCGGATCACGGGTGCGATGCCCTGGGGCAGCGCGACGATGACCAGCACGAAGATGGAGCCAACGATCAGCTTCCAGACATAGGGCAAATTGCCGGACAGATAGGCACTCGTCACGTCGATGGCGACGGTGCCGAGCACGGGGCCGACCAGCGTACCGCGTCCGCCTAGCGCGACCCACATCACGAGCTCGGTGCCGAACACGAAACTGCCGATCTCTGGTGCAACCACCACCGTATAACCAGCATAGGCATAGCCGGCGACCGAGGCGATCATCGCCATCACCACCATCAGCAGGATCTTGATGCGGGGCGCGTTGATGCCGAGATAGGTGCAGCGCTGCTCATTCTCGCGGATCGCTACCAGCACGCGGCCGAAATCGCTGTTGACGAAGAACCATGCGGCCGTTGTCAGCACGACGAGGCCGACACCGCAGATCGTGAACCAGGCCTCCACCGACAGGTCGAGGGTGTTATAGCCGACGAGGCCGCTGGAGGAGCCGGTGAAGGTGCCACCGGAGTAGAGCACCTGTACGAAGATGATCGGCAGCGCCAGGGTCACGATGGCGACGTAGAGCGGTGAGGCGCCGTAGAAGAAGGAGACCCACCCGGTAATGGCGGCCACCACAGCCGATACCGCGATCCCCGCGAACAGCGCCAGCACCGCAGTTTGCGGCGAGAAGTCCATGTAGGTGAAGGTGATGCCGGCGGCGTAGGCGCCGATGCCGAAGAAGGCGGCCTGTCCGAAGGTGAGGATGCCGGTGTAACCCCAGAGGATATCGACTGTCAGCGCGGTTGCTGCGTACAGGAATGACCGCACCATGATGTTGACAGTATAGGAGTCGAGGACATAGGGGCCTGCGACGGCGGCTGCGATGCAGAGCAGCGCGATGGAGCCGACGAAGCGGAGCCGGGTGGAGGCGACGCGCACGGGCAGCGTCGCCGTTGTGGTCGTGAGATCAGCCATGACCGAACCCCGCGGGACGGATGCGCAGGAGGAGAGCGGCCAGTACCACGATCGTCAGTCCGCCGATGACAGGGCTTATGTAGGTGGAAACCAGCACCTGCGCGCCGCCGAGCGTGATCGCAGCGGTCGCAAGGCCGACCAGCGAGACCGACGACACCAGCACCAGCATGAACGCGTTGACGAGCCAGGGAACGCCCATGTTCGGATCGACGCTGGAGAGCGGCGTGATCAGTGCACCGGCGAGGCTTGCAAGGCCCGCGCCGATGCAGAAGGTGACGAAGCGGACATAGCCGCTATTGATGCCGAGGCCACGCGCCAGCGGCTCGTTCATGATCACCGCGCGCGCTTCGAGGCCAAGCCGGGTCGCGTTGAGCAACGCTGCGATGCCACCCGCGACCAGCGCAGCCGCAAGGATGAGAAACAAGCGATAGAACGAGTAGGTCTGGCCGAGCAAGCTGGTGGCGCCGGTGATCGGTGTCTGCACGAACTGGATCTCGCGACCGAAGATGATGGTGATGAGCTGGCCAATGATGATGCCGAGCCCCCAGGTTGCCAGAATCGCATCGAGCGGACGGTCGTACAGCGGCCGGATGATGAAGCGCTCGACGACGGCGCCCAGCACGACGCCCGCGATCGCTGCTGCCGGATAGGCGAACCAGGGATTCAAGCCAAGCTCCGTCACCACGAGGCCCGAATAGCCGCCGATCGTGAGGAAGCCGCCATGGGCAAAATTCACGATCTTGAGTACGCCCAGAATGATGAGAAGTCCGGCTGAGACGGCAAACAGGATCGCGGCGGTGGTGATGATGTCGAGGATGAGGGCGGTCATGCCGGTCTCCGCTCGGCTTCGATGCCGCCGAAGAGCGCAATGAGCCACTTCGGTGCATTAGAGGAATGGGGGAGTCTGGCACCGCTCATTAGCACGCGCAATCGTCTGGAGCGAAGTGTCGTGGCCCAACTGAGCGAGAGCGACGCGCGGAACTAGACCCGCATGTCGCTCCGCTCATACATGCTACATTGACGAACCCAATCACGCTCCCGCGGGATCAGAGCTTCGGGCACTGCTCGCCCGGGCTGACGTTCGGGAAGCTCTTCACGATCTTCACCGAACCGTCGGACTGCACCTGACCCAGATACATCGTGAGCGGCGCGTGGCGCTGCGCGTTCATCTGCACCTTGCCCCGGGGACCGTCGAACGACACTTCGGCCAGCGCCGCTACCACCGGATCCACCGCAGTGCTCTTCGCCTTTTCGACGGCCGCTTTGTAGAGATAGACGGCGTCGTATTGTGGCACTGACAGGTCGTTGGGCGTCAGCAGCTTGCCACCGAACTTCGCCTTCATGGCCGCCATGAACTTCTGGTTGGCAGGCGTGTCGATGTTGGTCAGGAAGGAAGCGGAGATGAACACACCGTCGGCGTCGGCCGCCATCGTCTTCGCCGTCCCCTCGTCGACACTGAGATTGCCGACGACGGCCTTCATGCCGGCTGCCTTGTACTGCTTCTGCAAGGTGACGTTGGGAGCGCCGCCGGCGGTGGAGAAGATCACCGCATCCGGATTGGCGCTGCGGATCTTGGAGATGATCGCGGTCCAGTCGGTGGCGTCCATCGGTTGATATTCGTCGCCGACGACCTTACCGCCCTTCTTTTCGATGTAGACCTTGGTAAAGGCCAGCATGCCGCGTCCGAACGCGTAGTCGCTGCCGACCAGGAAGAAGGTCTTGGCCTTGAACGCGTCCATGAAGTGGTCAACGATCGGGCCGACCATCTGTTCGGGGACGGCACCGTCTGCGTAGAGATATTTGTTGCACGAGCGACCCTCATAGAGCGAGGTGTAGATGTATGGGACCTTGCCGCGGGTCACGACCGGGAGCATGCCGTTGCGGGCCGCGCTCGTCTGCATCGAGATCAGCGCATTGACCTTTTTCTGGAAGATCAGTGAGTCGGCAGCCTTCTGTGCGCCGGCTGCGCCCGAGCCGTCATCGGCGACCTCGAGCTCGACCTTTTTGCCGAGAATGCCGCCGGTCGCGTTGATCTCATCGACGGCGAGTTCCGCCGACTGCACGACCGACGGCGCCACCACGCTGTTCGCCCCGGAAAGGCCGGTAGGGATTCCGATCTTGATTGTGTCCTGCGCGTTCGCAGCCAAGCTCGACGTCAGCACCAGTGTGAAAATGACCGCGCCCGTTCCCAATCTCGACAACATCGCATTTGAACGCACATGATTGACCATGGCCGTGAAACTCCCCGCTTGAGCCGAAACGCCGATCAAAAGCCTACTGCGGCTCAAAAGAGCGGCAAGCAGAAATAAACGACGGAATTGCGCGAATTTTGGTCGGACTTAGTCTTTATGTCGCTCGCAGTGACATAAAGTCAGGTTGCCTCGCGCATCGCTCGCGATTTTGGTCCCGGAAACAAGCATCGTGCGCTCACGCCGACACCATGCGAGCGTTCAGGCTATCGATGCATCGCACAAAAATATTGCAGCGAGCCGAATGTGGAAGCAAGGATCGCGATGTCCCGCAACTCCGCCGGGCATGCGTCAGCGATTGCCCCGAACCGCAGCGAAGTGGCCGGTGAGTGCACCACCGCATTTCGCTGCGGCGATGCGGCTGGCGCGCGTCTGATCGCGCGCCTTCTCTTCGGCAGTCCGATGGACTGTTATTGTGGACGCAGGCTTGGCTTCCGCGGCGTGGTCGTCAGGTCTCCGCAACTGTTCAAACAAATTGCTCACTAAGCCGCGCAGCCGCAGGTTCTCCGAAGCCAGATCTTTCATCTGCCTTGCCGCCGGAACGTCGAGCCCGCCGAATTGGCGGCGCCAGCGATAGAAGGTGCGCGGGGTAATGCCGGACGTGCTGCAGATCTCGGCCACGGGAACACCTGCGCTGGCTTCCCCAAGCAGCTGGAGTATCTCGTTATTTGTGAATCGGGAACGCCTCATGGGATGCTCCGTCTCGTCGATGCGCAGGCGACTATATCTTAGCGCCGGCAAACGTCTCGCCCATTGTGCGAAGAGGGGCCGGATGTGACGATCGGCCGTTGTCCAATGCAATCCGCCGGAGCCAGTTAATGCCGCGCCGCCACGAGATCTCAAGCGCCCCCGAAAATATGGTATGGGGATACCTGGACAGCGACACGTCGCCGGTTCTGGAAGTAAGCTCCGGCGACACTGTGACGCTTCACAGCTTTCCGTCAGGAGGGAAGGAGACCCTGCCGGATGATCTAAGTCTTGTAGCACCTGACTACCTGGCGGCGCTCGAAGCGCTGCCACCCGGGCCGGGAGCGCATTTCATAACCGGTGTCCGAGGCGCCGCCGTCGGCGACGCCTTGCAGATCGACATTCTCGACGTGAAGGTCCGCCAGGACTGGGGCTTTGTATCGATCCTGCCGCTGCTCGGGACCTTGCCCGACGAGTTCACGGAATACGAGACCATCCATCCGCGGATCGATCGGCAGCGCAATGTCTGCATCATGCCCTGGGGAAGCGAAATTCCACTTGAGCCGTTCTTCGGGATCATTGCCACCGCGCCGCCGCCGAGCTGGGGCCGCTGCGGCTCGCCGGTGCCGCGCGCGTTTGGCGGCAACATGGACAACAAGGAATTGCGTGCGGGTACGACGCTCTATCTGCCCATATTCAACGAAGGTGCTCTATTCTTCGCCGGTGATGGTCATGCGGTGCAGGGCGATGGCGAAGTCTGCATCACCGCTCTTGAGACCGGTGTGACTGGAACGTTCTGCCTCACCGTGCGCAAGGACATGGAGATACGCTGGCCGTTCGCGGAAAGCGCGACCCATCTGATGTCGATCGGTCTTGACGAGGATCTAGATGACGCCGCCAAGCAGGCAGTAAGGGAAATGGTCCGGCACGTTTGCGCGCGCACCAATCTGACTCGCAACGAGGCCTACATGCTGTGCTCGCTGGCTGGCAATCTGCGCGTGACCCAGCTCGTCGATGGCAACAAGGGCATCCACATGTTGTTATCAAAAGCGCTTTTGTAGCGATTTACTTGCGCGATCGTAGCGCGCCATTCCCTAAGCTTGGCCGGCCCACATGTGGCACCTGTTCTGTGCCGCGCGTCGCTGCTGAACACAGCCGAGCATCGAAAGGGTTTCAATGCTCGGCTCGACTAGGTTAATCGCTATTCGCCGAAATGCGGACATAGGTCGATCCGAGGCCAAAGTCGACTTTCGCCCGTAGCTGCCCGTCGATGTGATTGCGGCTGCGTCGGCTCTTATGGGCAGACCAGACAAGCTGCGGATCGGGCCTCCACAGTCGCTTCTGGTCACGAACCGAGCTGACGGAGAGGGCGGCATTTTAAATGCGGAGCGGGCCTGTTTGGCTGGTACATAGCTGGGGGAGCGAGCGGCGCCGCGACTAAAGGTGTCTGATCTCTGACGGTATTTGAGGTTGTGTGCCAATGCGAGCCTGTCAGTCTTAGTCACGCACGCGGCGCGCCATCCAGCCAATAGATTGCGATAGTTAGCAGAACTGCCAGTGGTTCGTGAGGAGCAATTTTTTCTGTGAATTCAAGACCACAAAAATGCGGCGGGTATGCCGTCGGCAATGCTTGCAAAACAACGACGAAACGTCGTTCGAAATGATAGAGTGGGAGTAGTGCGGTAGGCTGCGATCGCGTAGTTTTGCGGAGTTATTCTCGCTTCCTCTAACGCCGACCGAAGAGTGACATTGGCTTATCCCGGTCGAGCTCGGTAATCCACAGCGCTTTCGCTAGGTGGCGAGGACGACAGGCATAGCTTTGGGATGGATTGGCGCCACGACCGCGTTGGGTACGGTCGTAAGCCGTAGACCAGGTGAGGGCCGGGGACTGGCCTCGTACTTGGTCCCGCGGTCCCCCTTGAACTCTGTCCAGATGCCGGCAAAGGCCGTCAGCGGTCGGTCGTCGTTGAGTAGACCACACGACGTCCTTTTTCTTGGTTTCGGCGTTCGGCTCGGGTGCATACTCAGCGAAGCTGTTGAAGGGCACCAGCACCGATTTTCTGGCTTCAGGCCAGCCGCGCCAGTGCGGTGAGGAGGAATTCCGGATATTCGTCACGGGTGGCCCGCCCGTGCGCGGTGGGGCGGCATACCCAGCGCATTAGCACCATCTCGCGCTCGTCACCGGCACTGCGGACGACGGGGCGGGGGGCGGGGGGCGGGGTAGTCGGGGAAAACGCCCGGCATGGGGGCCAGGTTGCCGGTGTACCTGCTGACGACGCGAAACAGGTTCAGGATCGCGGCCTGGTTGGTCGTGATGCTGTAGAGATTACACATCGCTTAAACATGAGGCTTTCCGGCTTTATCGTCGAGTGCTTTGTCGGCTGTGCGGCCGTCGGCCAATGCCTCGACAGTCTCGACAACGTGCCGACGGGCAGATGGATCCTTGATCGAGCGGAATGCTCGCAGCAGTCGAAATATCTCTGCGGCGTCTCGGGCGAGCTGCTCCTTCGTCAAAAATGAATCCCCGCGATCAACCTGGCGGAAAGCTCCCGCCGCGCATCCGACTGAAAAGCGCTTCCGAACAATCAAAAAGCCGCGACCCGGGACAACACCTGGGCCTTAACCTGAGTAATGAAAACAATTCTACTTCGAGCCCGCTTTGCTTCAATAGCGAGAACTACGGACAAATTCGTCGACGAACCTTGGGCGGTTCAGCATGGCGGCCAGATTTCGTTTGTCTTGTAGCACCTGGTCCGTCTGACCGTGCCAAGCGCCACTTGGTGACAGCTCCGCGCAACGGATTTCGCAGCTCAAGGCGTCCGATTCAATGGAAGGATCAGGGCCGCGACACCGCGTCGTAGAGCTGCCGCTGTGACAGTACGGCTCCTTTGCCCGGGTCAGCATGGCACGGCCGGCCTGCACCGTCTGTTCGGCGATGATGCATTCACCGCGCGCCAATTTCTACCTCGCACTGTGGCGGGCAAGACCAGATACACGGCAACGGTTACGTTTGCGCGATTTCCGGGAAATTGAATGGACATCCAAAGAAATTCAGTGATTTAGTGCGGGCAGCAGAATAGGAAGGAGGCGCTGCTTGCAGAAAGCGGAAAAGCGGACGCGCGGGCGTCCGGTGGGATCCTCGGACCAGGGGGCAAAACGGCAGGAATTTGTCGTAGCGGTGATGAAGGCGATTGCCGAGCACGGCTACAAGGATGTGACCGTTGCGACGATCTGCGAAGCGGCTGGTTTCTCACGCGGCCTGATTGCGCATTATTTCCCCGGCAAGGACGCCTTGTTGCTGCATGCCGTAGGCGAGGTGGCGAAAGATTTCGAGCAGGCCACGCGAGCCGCGGCCGACGCGGCTGGTCCTGATCCGCTTGAACGCCTGCGCGGTATCGTCACCGCAAGCTTTCGCGCCCCAGTGTTCACACCCGAGAAGGTCCTCGTCTGGGTGGCCCTTGCAAGCACGTCGCGCTGGTCCCCCGAGCTCGCCGAGATCTACCGAAAACTCTATCGGCCGTACCGTCGCGGACTGGCCCATCTCATGCAACGCGCGGCCGAAGCTCGGGGCCTCAAGATCAATCCAGACCGCCTCGCGCTAACCCTGACCCAGCTCACCGAAGGTCTATGGGCCGGCTGGGCAGCCGATCCCAAGACGGTTTCGGCCGCAGAGGGAGAGGCGGCATGCCACGATCTGCTCGACGCATTCTTCCCGTCACGGCGCGCGGTCCTGTAGCGCTCCTCCCGCGTTGGCTGACGGGAAGCAGACCGCTATTTGCGCTTTTTCATCGCACGCAGGTCAATCGCGCCAACAAGGGTTCGAGGGTCAATGCCGGCTGCGAAGATCTGCGCCTTGTTGATCTTTTCAGTCGCGGTGAGGGGCATCCGGTCCAAGAACAGCATCCACCCCGGCGCCTTGTAGTAGGCCAGCTGCTGGTTGCAATAGTCTACGATGCCTTGGGCAAGCCTTAGATCGGCCGTGTGACCCGGAGCCGGCACGACACAGGCGAAGACCTCCTCTCCGGCCTTTTCGTCAGGAACGGCCAGGATCGCGATCTGGCGAACGGCAGGATGCCGGCACAGCACGGATTCGACTTCGGTGGCGGCAATGTTCTCACCGGATCTGCGGATCATGTTCTTGCGCCGGTCGACAAAATAGATGATCCCGGCCTGGTCTTGGCGGACGATATCGCCTGAATGCCACCAGCCGCCACGCCACCCCGCCTCGGTCGCTGCCGCATCGTCGAGATAGCCGGCGAAAAAGCCTCGTCGGGGATCTTCGCCCGACAGTCGAACAACGAGCTCGCCCTCGGTGCCGGAAGCCACCTCACGGTCGTGCTCATCGACCACTCTCGCCTCAAGGGGAGCGACCGGACGCCCGATTGCTCGGACTCCGATCGGGCGCGGCTCGTGATCATTAGCCGTCCACCGTCCGACCTCGGTCATACCCCAGACCTCGAGATGCGGGATTCCGAAGCGTTCCTCGAATTCCCGATGGATGGCAGGCTCCATTCCCGCCCCAAAGCCAAATCTCACGCTGTGCGCCCGCTCACCTGCGGACCTGTCCATCGCGATCAGGGCCTGCGGCACGGCGCCGATGTAGTGGACGATGGTGGCGCGGCTGGTCGAAACCTCGCGCCACCACCGCTTCGCCGAAAAATGTTCGGGGCGGATCACGCAGCCTTGCGACAGCAACATCGGCATGAGTGCAACCACTCCGGCGTGGACATGGAATACCGGCATCGGGTTGAACAGCCGGCCCCTGCCGGGCTCGATGGAGAAGCGGCCGCCGCTCCTCGCGAGCGTGAAGAACCATTCACCCGCCGAGAGCCAGTAGTCGTTCGTAACCAGACAGCCCTTCGGGCGACCGGTGGTGCCCGATGTGTAGAAGACGCCAGCCTCGGTATCGCGACCGAGAGATCCTGACGCAGCGAACCGTGCAGGCGTGGGCAGCGGGTCCGGCAAGTCGTCGGCTGCAACAACAACGAACTGGTTCGCCAGCTCAGTTGCGACCGCAGTCAACCGGTCGATGTGATGGCGGAGGGCGACCGCAAGCACCGCGCCGCTGTGCCTCATCTGGTAGAGCAGCTCGGCGTGGCGATGGTCAGGGTTGATAGGGACGACGCTGGAACCGACCGCGTTGAGCGCGAGCAAGTGAAGGAAGTAGTCGGGCCTGTTCTCAACGAGCAGGGCGACGCGATGTCCAGGTCCGTATCCTGCCTGTCTGTAGAGCTCGACGAGCGGCACAACGCGCTGCATCGCCTGGGCATAGGTCCATTCAAAGCCATCGGTCGCATAGGATGTTCCCGCGGGCACGCAGACAAACGCATTGTGCGGTGCCGCGGCAAGGCTCTCCCGAAATGCTTCGTAAATCGTGTCGGCCACCTGTCGTCGCCCTCCCGTATTCGTCGCGCGGCGGTCGGATCGGACGCTTCAGCCCGTTCGAACGCGGCGGCGACCGTCGCCGTCTCATTTGTCGGACGCGCGCCTCGTAGACGCGTGCCGATGCGAGGTCGGGCCCATTGATGGCCAGCTTCGGCTTTTTCGGCGTTGTGGCGATCCTAAAGCGGGGCCGCAGGAAGGCAACAATAATTTTGTTGAACGTCCGACAAATTATGCCATGATGGGCGCGGCAATAAGAAACTGATCGAGACCAGGGAGGTGTCGGCATGCTGCGGAAGTGGATGGGTACTGCGGTCGCGTCGCTGCTCGTTGTGGGTTGGAGTCTCGTGCCGGCGGCTTGGGCGCAGTCGGACACCCCGGTCAAGATCGGCGTTCTCGGCGATCAGTCCTCGGTCTATTCGGCTGCGGGCGGCCGCGGCAGCGTCGAGGCGGCAAAGCTTGCCGCGGAAGACGCCGGATTGGTGCTCGGCAAGCCGGCCGAGATCGTCTCGGCGGACTTCCAGCTGAAAGTCGATGTCGGCGTGGCGATCGCCAGAAAATGGTACGACGAAGAGAATGTCGATGCGATCATCGACGTTCCGTTCTCGGGACTGGCTCTCGCCATCGCCGATATGACGCGGACCAGGAAGAAGCTCGCTCTCTTCAACGCTGCGGCGAGCTCCGAACTGACCGGAGCGAAATGCTCACCCTATGTGGCGCAGTGGACCTATGACACCTATTCGCTGGGCCACGGGCCAACCAGTGGCCTGGTGAGCCGCGGCGAAAACAGCTGGTTCTTTCTGACCAATGACACCGTGTTCGGCGCGAGCCTTGAAGGCGACGCCTCCGCTGCGGTCAAGGCCGAGGGCGGCACTGTGATCGGCTCGGTTCGCACGCCGACCGCATCGACGGACTTTTCGTCGTTTCTGCTGCAAGCCCAGTCTTCCAAGGCAAAGGTAATCGGGCTCGTCGAGGCCGGTGCCGATCTCGCGACGGTCCTCAAGCAGGGTGAGGAATTTGGCGTGAAGTCGCGGGGACAACGCTTCGCGGCGCTGATGGCCACGATCGATGCGATACACGGCGTTGGCCTCAAGGACGCACAGGGCATCATCGTGGCTGAGGCGTTCTACTGGGACCAGAACGACGAGACACGTGCCTTCGCGAAACGGTTCTATGAGCGGATGGGCGCCATGCCGACGCAAGTCCAGGCCGGCGCCTACAGCGTCGTCAATCACTATTTGAAGGCGATCAAGGCGGTCGGCTCGAAGGATCCCGACAAGGTCATGGCCAAGATGCGGGAGATGCCGATCAACGACTTCATGTCGCACGATGCCAAGCTGCGGGCCGACGGCCGTGTGATGAGGGATCTCTATTTGTTTGAAGTCAAGTCGCCCAAGGAATCGGCGCGCCCATGGGACTATTACAAGCAGATTGCCGTCATCCCGGCCGACAAGGCGGTACGGCCGATCGACCGGGGCGGCTGCCCTCTGGTCGGTCAATAATCGTGGCCGCCCCCGTGCTATCGTCATCCGACCCGGATGGGCTCGATCTGTTCCGCACGACCGTCCGCCGCTTCCTGGCGGAAGAGGTTGTCCCGAATGCCAACCCTTGGCGGACAAGGGGATACATCGATCGGGCGCTGTGGCGGAAGGCGGGTGCGCTCGGGCTGCTCTGCGCCAGCAGTCCCGAAGAATATGGAGGCGGCGGAGGCAGCTTCCGGCACGAAGCTGTCATCATCGAGGAATTGGCGCGGATCGCATTCCCCGATTTCAGCGTCCCGTTGCAGAATGTCATTCTGGCACCGTACTTCGCGCAGTACGGCACCGAAGAACAGAAGCGCCGCTGGTTGCCAGGCATGGCGCGCGGTGACCTGGTCGCGGCGCTTGCGATGAGCGAACCGGGTGCGGGGTCGGATGTGCGAGCGATCCGAACCCGGGCGCGCCGCGAGGGCGACACGTATATCGTCAACGGGCAAAAGACGTTCATCACCCACGGTCACACCGCCGACTTGATCTGCCTCGCGGTCAAGACTGATACAGGCGAGGACGCCGGTGTCCGCGGCTTCAGCCTGCTGGTGATTGAGGCCGGTGAGACGTTGGGATTCAAACGCGGCCGCAGGCTGGACAAGGTCGGGCTCAAGGCACAGGACACGGCTGAACTGTTCTTTGAGGACGCGCGGGTTCCGGTTGCCAATCTGCTGGGAGGCGTCGAAGGCCGCGGCTTCTATCAGCTGATGGAACAGCTTGCGAAGGAACGCATCAATATCGCGATGCAGGCGCTGGCCCTGGGCGAAGCGGCGCTGGCCGAGACCGTGGCCTATGTAAAGCAGCGCGAGGTATTCGGCAAACGTCTGATCGATTTCCAGAACACGCGGATCGTGCTGGCCGAGGCCAAGACTGCGATGGTCGTCACACGCAGCTTCGTTGAAGTTTGCATCGACCGGCTGATCGCCGGAACGCTCGATGGCGAAACCGCGGCAATGGCAAAGTGGTGGGCGACCGAGAAGCAGTGCGAGGTCATCGATAACTGTGTCCAGTTGCACGGCGGCTACGGCTACATGCTCGACTATCCGATCGCCAGGATGTGGAGCGACGGACGAATTCAAAAGATCTGGGGCGGCTCCAATGAGGTCATGAAGGAGCTGATCGCGCGGACGCTTTGATGTTGGACGAGGCCACGACCGCTCCACAGTCGGGCGACGTAGGTCGTTGGCGATGATGAACGAAGCCGCAGACATGATGATCGGGGCCTCGAGGCCTGAGCATGATCACAAGCCGGAGACAGGGATGAGCCAGTACGCCAAATACGAGTGCCTGAAGATCGAGGTCGCGGACAAGGTCGCAACCGTGACCTTGAACCGCCCGCAGGCGCGCAATGCCATCAATCAGAAGCTGATCCGCGAGTTGCGGACGATCTGGGACGATCTCGCCGACGACCATGCCGTCAATGCCGTGGTGCTGACCGGCGCCGGCGATTTCTTCAGCGTCGGCGGCGATGTGAAGGCGATGTCGGAGCGTCCGGGCGGCGACGTACTCGAAGAGGGCGAGGTGCATGACCCCATGATCAGCCGGCGGGGTGTCACCCGTCAGCTTGAGCTCGACAAGCCGATCATCGCCGCGATCAACGGCGATGCTATCGGCCTCGCGGCCACCCATGCGCTGCTCTGCGATATCACTGTGATGGCAGAGGATGCCCGGATCGGCGATACCCACGTTTCGCGCGTCGGCCTGGTTGCGGGCGACGGCGGCACCGTGATCTGGCCGCTGCTGATCGGCATCAACAAGGCCAAGGAGTTCTTGATCCGCGGCACGCTGCTGAAGGGCAAGGAGGCGGAGCGGATTGGGCTCGTCAATCACGTCGCGCCGCGCGCGGAAGTGCTGGCCAAGGCCCGCGAGATCGCGGTCGAGCTCGCAAACGGACCGACCTGGGCCATTCGCTGGACCAAGCTGTCGATCAACCAGATCGTCAAGGAGCGCGTCAACATGCTGCTGGAGGCCTCGATGGCGCTCGAGCAGGTGACATTCGAGACCGCCGACCACAAGGAAGCGACGATGTCGTTCAAGGAGAAGCGCAGACCAAGATTCGGTCAGACCTGAGTTTATCTGCAACCTGAAGATTGGAACGCCCATGCGCAACCGCATCACTGAAATGTTCGGGATCGAGGTTCCGATATTTGGCTTCACGCATAAGCCGGAGGTCGCAATCGAGGTAACGAATGCCGGCGGCATGGGCGCCTTGGCGGCCAGTTACTATCAACCGGACGAACTCGAGCGAATTCTCACCGACATGGATGAGAAAACCGGCGGACGTCCGTACTGCATTGACGTCCTTTTCGCAAACAAGGTCGGCGAGGTCGTGCCGCTGTCCGAGCGGCTCAAGGCGCTGCCGAAGCAGCATATCGATTTCGTCGAGAAGATTCTCGATGATGCAGGCATACCGGCGCTGCCCCCGGATGTCGAGGCGCAGATGCTGCGTGAAAAGCCGCCCGGCCATGGTCACACGGAAGAGGGCGTCCTCGAAGTCCTGGAGATCGTCGTCAGACATCCGCAGGCCCGGTTTGTGCTGAGCGCAATGGGGGCGCCTCCGGCCTATGTCGTCGACAAGCTGCACGGCCATGGCATCAGGGTTGGCGCCATGGCGGGTAGTGCCGAACACGCGCTCAAGCACGTCCACGCAGGTGTCGATCTGATCGTCGCGCAGGGAAGCGAGGCCGGGGGGCATACCGGTACGATCTCCTCCATGGTGCTATGGCCAGAAGTGGTTGATGCCGTCTCTCCGATACCAGTTCTTGCAGCGGGTGGCGTTGGCAGCGGGCGCCATATCGCCGCTGCCCTTGCACTTGGCGCTGAGGGCGTGTGGTGTGGCACGATATGGCTCGGATCTTCAGAGAGCGAGTTATCTCCTGATATGCGCAAGCGATTTATCGCGGCGCGTTCGCAGGACGCGATTCAGAGAAAGTACGACACCGGAAAGCCGCTGAGGGGGCTCCGCAGCAAGTGGACGGATGCGTGGGATGCGCCGGGAGCACCGGAGCCCTTGCCGCTGGCGGCTCAGAAACTGCTCGTTGCTCCGGCGCTGAAGCGGCTAGAGCTGGCCAATGCGGCCGACTATATGGGCTATATGGCGGGACAGGTCGTTGGCAGGATCAAGGATGAGCGGTCGATCCATGACATCATGGACGGCATGAAATCCGAATGCGTTGCAGTCCTTAAGGGTCTGAGCGCTACTGCTTAGGGCAGCGCAGCGGCAAACGCCGGAACAGTCATCGTCAAGCACGGCCGTCGCGGCCGTTGGCATCATCACCACGACCACCACCACGGGGTCGTTGTGATCAAACACCGGCACTAATGTTGATTTGAATGTCGATTTGGTGGATTTGAAGGGCTCCCCCAAGTGGGGGCCCTTTCGCGTTAATTAAGGACCTTCGGCAGCACGACAACGACGTCGATATCCTGGCAAAGAATTTGAGACGCGACGATCGAGATATGCACGGCGAAATTGTCCTCGATCTCCGATGCAGTGGCCTCATCTTTGGCATAGACGTAAAGCAGCGGTCCGTCGACCTCGGCGAACCGGATCCCGGCGAATACACGATCGAACGTTCCCGCGCCGACCGCGAGGGCCATTCTTGCCTGGATGGCGTAATCCTGGATTTCGGTCAGGTCCATTTTGCTACCGCGAGGATAATCAGTTGCCTGAACCATTGATATTTACGGCTCTGACGCGAACAAGGGGCATTGCAATTTGTGTAGCGTCTCCGCTGGCTCGCGGAAATCGTCGTCTTCGCGCGTAGGTATCGCGGTTAAGGATGGCTTCCTGAGGGGCCGGCGAGCGAATTGCCGTCTCATGTCCGCGTTCGAGCAAAAGCGCGTCGTGGCGTGCTTTCCTTCGACACGACCGCCTTCCTCCTGGTGTGAAGCGCTATCGATGAGTAGCTCGATTTCCCCACCCAGTTTGGGAGCCTTACCAATGGGCGGTCCGCTGGATTATAAGAAGGTTGGGATCAGCCCGGTACATCCGAGGGCCCAGCCATCTCATGGCTCAACAAGGCGTCTAGAGTGCAGAACCCGGAAGCAGTCGCCGCCATCGTGTCGGCTCTTCGACATGCGCACGGCGACAACGTTGCCCGCGCCTTCCTCGCTGACGGTGTGAGTCTTGCTGCGCTTATGGACGCGGTGTTTTCTCTTCCGATAAAGAATAGCGAGGCGGTCAGGACGATTGCCAGAGCGCTTGAATCCGGAGATTTTGTCATCTCACCCGATGTCGGGCCGCTTTGGCACATCAAATATGTCCACAGCCAGCCTGGCTCGATGACTGTAGTCGACATGGTGGTGCTAACGCCGGACAAGGCGTTCGCCAGTAGCGAAATCTCGTTGCGGCTGCGCGTGTGAAGCCGGCGTTGAGGCAGCGATCTATTGCAGCTCCTGGATATGACCGGTGCTATCGACGAGAATGGACCTTACCTTTCCATTCCGCGTTGCTTTGAACGTCTTGATCTTGCCGGATGGCACCTCCCGGATTTGCGAATAGCCCGCGGCCTCGAGCTTAGCCTTGATATCGTCCAGGGTAAGGGCATGGGCGGCTGGAAAGGCGTTGAAGATCGCCAGAAAGCAAAGGGCAAGAAGCTTTTTTGCCTTGATGTCCATTAGCCGAGTTTGGTTGCTGATGATGACGTCTCGCTAACCAGCGGAGGCGGTCCAATTCCTGCCGTGTCTAGCAGGAAGGAAATAGGGAATCCTTGAGATGGTTCCCGGCAGCCGGAGGTCGTTCGATAGATGGGGCGCAAATGGGCAAATCGCCCGGAATTGCTGGAATGGATGGATCTATCCGCGGCACGTCCTTGTCCGATCCGCGGACTCCCGAAGGACGGCTCTCGGCGGTGTCGAGGTCTATTCTGGAGCGGGCTCCGTTCGCAGGCTTTGAAGCCCCGCTGCTTGCTAGGTAAGTTGGCCTGATCATGTTCAACCTGACTTTTCTCGGCACCTCGGCCAGCGTGCCATCCGCCGAACGCAATCATCCGGGCCTTCTGGTCGAGGCCGGAAGCCATCGGATCCTCGTGGATTGTGGGGAGGGGACGCAGCGGCAGCTATTGCGCAGCGGCGCTGGCTTCCGGCGGCTGGATCGCCTCCTGCTCACTCATGCGCATTTTGACCACGTGCTCGGGATTCCAGGACTCTTTTTAACGCTTCGGCTGCGTCAGAGCGAGGATCTCGTGACTATCCACGGCAGTCCAGGCACGCTCGATGTCGTCGTCAGGATGTTGGCCGGGCTCTGGGGCGAACGCAGAGCGCCGATCCCGTTGGAGCTGGTGCCGCTGCAGCCGGGCTTGGTCCTCGACGCCGACGAATTTTCGGTCGGCTGCTTCCCGGTCCGTCATCGCGACACCGACAGCTACGCTTTCGACTTCAAGAGCCCGCCACGCAGCCACCCTTCGCGCTGACCCCCTGGCGGCACTTGGCGTGCCTGACGGGCCGATCCGGAAGGACTTGGTTGAGGGCCGCTCGATCACCCTGGCCGACGGCCGAACCATCGCTCCGGAGAGCGTTCTGGGGCCGCCCGAAGGGGCCAGGAAGCTTGTTGTCGTCGGCGACACCGAGACGACCGACGGTTTGGCGGAGTATGTGGAGGGGGCCGACATGCTGATCATCGAAGCCACCTTCCTGGCGCGCGATGCTGAGCTCGCGCGTGACTACGGACATCTCACCGCGGCGGAGGCGGCATTACTGGCGGCGGCAAACGGCGTCAAGCAACTCGTCCTGACACTGGGCGCTATCCGGATGAAGAGATCCTGGCGGAGGCTACGCGGGCCTTTCCGAATAGCCGCGTTGTGACAGATTTCACAACCATTACCATCTAGGCGATCCCTCTTGGACAACATCGGTTCCCCCGCGGCGAAAACCGCGATCCCGGCGAACGCGAAGGCGTTCAGGGTCGGCATCATCTCGGATACGCACGGCCTGTTGCGGCCAGAAGCGGAGCGTGCGCTGGCTGGCGTCGACCACATCATCCATGGCGGGGACATTGGTCAGCCCGGCATTATCACGGCGCTGCGCCGGATCGCGCCGGTCACAACGATCAGGGGGAACATCGACAGCGGCGATTGGGCTAGCGCCTATGCTGACACCGAGCTCGTACGGCTTGCGGGACGGACGATCTTCGTATTGCACGATCTCAAGACGCTACGAATCAACCCCGTTGAGCGCGGCATAGACATCATCATCTCCGGCCATTCTCACGTGCCGAAGGTCGACACAGTCAACAACGTACTCTACGTCAATCCCGGCAGCGCCGGCCCCCGGCGGTTCAAGTTGCCGATCACGCTTGCGACGCTCGATATTACGCCTGACGGCCTGCGACCGGTCATCCATGACCTTGCGGCCCGTTGAACTGTGCGGGTGTGCGGGCGCACGGATATGAGGGACGGAGGGCCCGCGGCTCGGCCTGTCCAACGTGGTGATGGGTTCGGCATCCAGCGTGTCTTCGAGAAAGCCGACCGCATTGATCGATAGCGTCAAATTGGCAGGTCCAGTTGAGGTCCCGCTTGATCCTGGTCGTGGAGCGCGGAGAGCGAGACGCCCAGTAAGCGTACGGACTTCCGGAAGGGCATTTCGTGCAGCAGCAGGCCGATAGCCAGGCGCTCGAGGTCAACGCGGCTTGATACCGGGGCTGATATCGATCGGCTGCGCGTAATGATCTCGAAATCAAAGAACTTGACCTTTAGCGTTACTGTGCGCCCGCGGGTGCCGGTGCTTTCGCAATGCCGCCAGACCTTGTCGATGAGCTGCTGGAGCTCCGCCGCCAGGGCATCGAACGCGGCCAGATCGGCCGAGAATGTGTTCTCGGCGCCAATCGACTTCCGGACCCGATTTGCCCGCACGGGGCGCTCGTCGACGCCGCGTGAGATCCAGTAATAGTAGGTGCCCGATTTGCCGAAGTTCGCGCTCAAGAATTCGAGTGATTGATTGCGGATGTCCAGCCCTGTGAAGATGCCGAGGGCGTTGAACTTGGCTGTCGTCGCCGGGCCGATGCCGTGGAATTTGGCGACGGAAAGATCCTCCACGAAACCGGGTCCGATCTTGGGCGTGATGACGAACTGACCGTTGGGCTTGCGTTGGTCGGAGGCGAGCTTCGCCAGGAACTTGTTGTACGAGATTCCGGCGGAGGCGGTGAGCCCGGTTTCGGCAAGGATCTTGGCTCTGATCGCGGTCGCGATCTCGGTTGCGAGCGGGATGTTCTGAATGTTCTCGGTAACGTCGAGATAGGCCTCGTCCAACGACAGCGGCTCGAAAACTTTCGTGTGCTCGGCGAAAATGTCCCGGATCTGCCGGCTGACGGTCTTGTAGACCTCGAACCGCGGCTTCACGAAAATCAGGTCCGGGCACTGACGCTTCGCGGTGATCGACGGCATTGCCGAGCGAACCCCGAACTTCCGGGCCTCATAGCTCGCTGCGGCCACGACACCGCGTTCCGCGGAGCCGCCTACGGCCAATGGCTTGCCGCGCAGGTCGGGATTGTCCCGTTGCTCCACCGACGCGTAGAACGCGTCCATATCGATATGGATGATCTTGCGCTGGCGGGCCTCGCCGCTGTTCCGCGCTCGGTCCGACGAGCTCATTCGGGAACAATACCTCAAGCTGCCCCGCGCGGGAATGACGGGGAGAGCGGGGAAAACTGCCATTCCCAACTGGCTAGCCAAACCTCGTCGGGCTCATGCTAGCGGACTTGTTGTCGGACCTGGCGAAGTCACCACAGGCAGCGACCGCTTGGTGCTTCGCTGGCATGCTTGTTTTTTGTAATGGGCATTTTCATGAAGAAGTTTGACGAGCGGACGACCGCTAACCTCGACGTTGTTCTGGACGACGCTTGCCGCGACCTCCCGAACGGCGGTGGCCACGAGACCAGGAAGTTCATTGCGCGGAAGCTGCTGCGGGCAGTCCAGCAAGAGAAAAAGACGCTTGGAGCTCTCGAGCGTGTCGCTCGCCAGGCACTGCGGGGACTCTTGGAAGGGCGTCCGGCATAATAAGCCATGCAGGGTCCGCGGTTTCGCAATTGAAGCCGCTCGGAACTATCGGGCATGCGCACATAAGCGGGGACTCCATGTATGACGTTTATCTGAACAGGAGCAACGAGCTCCTGGTTGTTGCTCGAGGCGGATCTATCCCTTCGGCGATTTCCGGACGATGGCGCAAACAGAAGCGTGTCGTCCGGTCCGTCAGCCACAGCATTCGCGACGACGTGCGGCGGCATGGTTACCACCACCGCAACCTGGCGAAGCGATTGGTCGCGTCAGCGAGGGCAGAGCTGCAGTAGAGCGATTGGATTGGCGCCCCTGGCGCCGCAATCCGCAGTCGGCGCGAGCATTTCGAACTAGCGCCGAGCCTCTTGCTCCGTCTTCACAGAATTGAAGCCATGGCAACGAAATACATGGACGGCTTCGTACTTGCCAACGGATGGTAGCTCGGCCAACAAGGCCATGTGGCGACCGCAAACGTCACATTTGCATGCGAGCGCTTCTATCTCCTGCCTGGACATCGTTGGCATAGCGAAGTTCCCCATACGCTATCCGCTGAGCTCCCCATGATGGGCCTCGGAGCGTGTTCGTTGTATCCGTGTGAGTACGGAGAGAGCCTGATCTACTGCAAGTCGAACGTATCCAACGACAGCCTCGCGATTTTGATAGTCCGTCTGGGTCATACAGGTTGTGCCAGAAGAGCATGCTCCAAATGGACCAGGCTTTCGTGGTGTCACAGCGCTCTGGAATGTTGACGGTCAGCTTCGGATATTCAGCGGCATGACGATCAAGACGCCTCATTTTCAGCCTGAAAAGACAAAGGATGGTCGCTGGTTTGTGGCGGTCAAGACTGGCAATGGGCCGGATTCTCACATCGGAGACTTCGATACGGAAGCCGATGCGGAGCGTTGGATCGCCACCAAGGCGAAATACTGGCCGGGTAGAGAGAACTAAATCGCTGGCTCCCGGAATTCTGAAGACCATCACCTTCTTAACGACGGACGAACTGATGCGGCCTTAGCTCAAATGGGTCAGACGCAAACGAATGGCCGCGTTGCAGCGCGAAACTGGGGCAACCTGATTTACGTTCCTGTTTGGTCGGCTATCGCTTCTGTTTGAGGCAGGGGCAATTGGAAGTGGCTGGCAGGGGCCGTCCGCTTTTCCAAGTTACGGACGGCCCCAACTCCGGGGCTCGAGGTCAGAGCTGCCAGAGCGGCTTTCGATGCAGAAGGAGCGTATTGCCATGTGGCGCAATACCGGCTGCTACTGCTTGTATTTGCCACCAAAGGGCAGGCCAAAATGGTGGCAAAAGAATTGAAGCGTGCCGATGCCGCGGCGATCAACCTGGAAGTTGGCCCAAGGCAAATATTGGGGAGCGAATCCCAGAACGCCAAGGAACAGTCAGCGTTCACTGGACGTTAGCGCTCGTGCGAGAAGTCCACTGGTGCGTGTGATGACGGACGATGGCGAGCGCCGCGACCGGGCGCAAGGGAGCGTATATGACTGACGGAAACCCCATTGCACCAACTGCTACGCCGGAACAGCGAATAGATCAGGCTTCAGAAGCGATCCGTCGAATGGCTGAAGACGCCGTGTTCGAACCTCTGCCGCAGCAGGATCGGTGGCTGCAGCTCCTGACCGAAGCGACAAGAGCGGCTCCGCTTCAATCACTCGCCTTCGCATTCCTGCTAGGGGTTTTTCTGGCTCGTCGATAGCCTGGACACCGGTTGGCCGACGAGAGCATTTCGCCGCCTCAAAATACTCCCTGGTTGCAAGTCAAAGGATAGGAGCAAGCGGTCAAGCGCAATCACTCTTCCCCACCACTGTTCCGCGTTGACAGTGTGGCGTCTCTCGATGGGCCCATGCTCCTCTCCTTCCCAGTCGCCGATCGTGACGCAAGTAGCGCATCAATAATCAGAGTGAGCCGTGACCAGAGATGGTTCGCCGTTCATTCGCAACACTGGCAACTACGGGCAGCCGGCGGACCTCGTCGCTGCGTCGCGTTCGAACTTCCTTGCGACCGCTGGCCGGGGGCGGGTTGTTCAGACCCTTACGGAAAAGCGCTCGAACGCAGTGAGTATCTGGATCCGGATCTCGACGTCTCTTTGATAGATCGTTCCCCGCAGGTATTCAATCTCGGGTGGCTGATCCGCTTCGTCAACGTCGATGTACCAGGACCGCGGCCGGCCATCGGCGCCGTCGCTCCAGCGATACCCGCGCCGCTTGAGCTCGTCCTTGAGCTCGAACGGCGACTGCTCGGCCCAGACCCTGATCGTCTTGCGACGGGCGCGCTCGAGCAGCAGCGAGAGCACGGTGCGATCGAGACGGGGCAGGGTCATTGCGAGGATCTCGAGCAGCGCACGGCAATCGTCGACCGCCCGGTGTGCCTCATGAAATAGCCCGGCCTTCATCAGGAGATAGGACAGGCGCGATCCCTCGAAGCCATGGCTGCGCCATTCGACTTCGCTGACCGAGCAGGCCCAGGCCTTGTGTGTGAAGAGAGGCGCGTAACGCTCCATGAACTTGCGGTCGAAGCCGGCATTGTGGGCGATGACCACGACCGCATCGGAAGCGAAGGCGTTGATGCGCTCGACGTCGAGGTTCTGGCCTTCGACCATCTCGTCGGTGATGCCGGTCAGCGCGGTGATCTCGGCGGGAATGGCGATCGACGGCTGGTTGAAGCAGCCGAAGGTGTCGATGACCCGGCCGATCCTTCCATCGGCCAGATAGCTGAACTTGACCATCCCGAGCTCGATGATCTCGTCACGCGCCGGATCGAGACCCGTGGTCTCGACGTCGAGCAGGATCGCGGTCCTGGTCGATTGCCCGTCGCTAGGGGTGAATTCGGAACGTGGAACCAACCGGCGCAGCACCCGGTAGTCGGGCGACTGCTCCAGCATGCCTGCGATTTCGGCCAAGGTCGGTTGAACGGTCATATCGGGCGGCGGACCCAAATTATCTGGCGGATGGTCTCCAAGCTTATCCGATCAGAATGGACCGGGCACGGCAGCACCTGTGGATAGGTCTCTGGCCGGCGGTTGGAACGGCTTTCCTCGCCCGTGGAACCGGCTTGGCGATCCAGAGCAGTCCTGCGCGCCGCCGGCTGCGGGCGGGCTTTCGTAGGCCGTGCCGCCTCGCGTCACGGCCTCGCGGACTCGATCCCTCGTGCCGTGACCCGGTCGCGCGATCACAATATTCTGTAAAAACGAAATATGCCTCGACGGAACACCCAACTCACTTTTATCATGGTGCCTTGAGACGGTAAGGTGGTCGTGATGGCAGGTCAGCAGGTCAGGTCTTCGGACCTCGTCGAAATCGCTCGCAGAAGCGGTGAGTTTCGGAAGCACTATGGTGTCGTGCTCGGAGCATTTCTGTACCTCAGCTCGATCAGCGCGGCGCGGCCGCGTTCGATCTGGTGGAGTGGCGTGATCACGGCGCTGATCGGCGCGGCTGTCGTTTGGCTCAAGAGCCGGAGCAGCGGTGGCTAGCGAGCGGGTCTTTGCGTCAGGCGGCGGGTGCGATGTCCTCCTTATCGGGGCCGCGCATCACGATCTGGAGCATGTCATCGGGCAGGGGGCGTTGCAGTGCCTTCGCCTCATCCCAAGAAGCTCGCATCCAAACGTCACGCTCTTCTCCGCTGGTCAGGATCACCGGCATTGCCTTTGGATGGATTGGCTCGACGACCGCATTGGCTGACGTCGTTAGGAAGCCGTAGACGAGGTGAGGGCCGGCGATCGGCTTCGACTTGGTGCCGCGGTCGCCCCTGAACTCGGTCCAGATGCCGGCGAAGCAGAACAGCGGCCGGCTTTGCTCGAGCGCGAACCAGACGACGTCTTTCTTCTTCGTCTCCGGATTTGGCTCAGGGGCGTACTCTGCGAAATTGTTTGCCGGCACGAGACAGCGGTGCTCCGGCTTCAGCCACCCGCGCCAATGCGGCGACGAGGTGTTGCGGATGTTGGTGACCGGCGGCCCGCCGGTCTTGGGTGGAGGGGGCATGCCCCAGCGCATCAACGCCATTTCTTCGGCGTCGCCGGCATGTCTGATCACCGGTGCAGGATAGTCCGGAAAGACACCGGGCATGGGCGCGAGATTGCCGACATACCGGTTCATGTGCCTGAACAGGCCGGCGATCGCCGCCTGGTTGGTTGTGATCGAATAGAGATTGCACATTCGGCGTCGTCTATCCCGTATGGGTCCGAAAGCGCCCCCGCGCGTAGGCGTGCGAGACGGCCTTTCTCAATTCGATAATCTCGGATTCCAGGAAATTGTTCGCAACGATCTGGGCGCGAATGGTCGCCCGCTGATCGCCGCCGCAAAAAGCGATCGCCTGTTCAACTGCGGCCTCAAGTCCATCGTCCTGTTCGTTCGGCTTCGAGACCGAGGACATGGCCTTGTTCCAGGTTGACCGTCAATGGCAAATGTTCTTCTTATTTTGTTCCTATGGAGTCAAGCGGTGCTGGCCTGTTTTATCCGCTAGTGGCCTAGTTTGAATTTGGGAGTGGCAGGTTTTGAATTAACCGAGTTGGGCGGCCTCTTTTCATGCCAAGCTCAGCAAATGCTCGATAAGCTCTATGTGCTTTTCGGTTGTTGTGCTCGCTTGACACAGATCAATTGCAGCGCACGAAATCTCTGTATGACAGCCATAAAGGTCCACCGTCTCACGAACGCTTCCGTAGGCCTGACTCTGTCAGCGAGGACGTGGTATTCCACGAAATAAAAGTCGACCCATCCAATAAAGCGCGCATCTACGGATTCTTCGTGAGCGGTGTGTTCTTCTTAGTCTGGCTGGATCGCAAGCATCAGTGCTTTGAACAATAGTGGCCTATTTCGCATCTGCGAATGGCGTTGCCCTTGTACCTAGCGGTCCGCTACCCGACATACACAATACCGGGGCATTGCTCTTTCCGGGGCTAGCGCAGCGCCACCAAGCATCATTCAGCTTGGGGGCGTTGTTTGGTTTGGTGGCCTATTTTGAAATGGCGCTGCCACAACGCAAAAGCCCGGCGCGTTGGTCAGCGCCGGGCGAATGCTAATATGCTCCTAGGGGGCAAGGCATGATGAAGCGCCCCGACTAGACCGCCGTCCACTCGTAGTCATACGGCTTACTGAAGTGGCCGGTTTTGTTTTGTTGAGTGGCCTATTTCGGCCAGTACCGAGTCAAGCCGCCGTTTCAAGCCGCCATGGGCGTTGGTTCGGGAGAGTTCCGAATGCTACGTCGTCAGGGACGCCGACGGCGTGACGCTTGCATGGCTTTATTGCCGCGACGGCGCGCAGCGCTACAGTTTCGGCGTCGGCCAGCTTTCCTCGGATGAAGCGCGCCGGATCGGCAAGGCGATCGCGCGCATTCCCGAATTCCTGATGCCACGCCTGGGCCTTTATCCACGCGGGAGTGCGGTGGCGCACCGACCGCCCGTATCATTTCGCCCTGGAGGATCGCTATATCCGAGAGCATTGGGATGAGATTGACGCCCTCTGCAGGCTCAACAGCCTGCCCTGCAATGCGACGGGTGAGGTCATACAGAGCGAGGGTGTTTGGAGAGTCTATGAGTTCACTTGGCAGATGGACGCCATTCTGTTCTGGGATCGCTTCGAGGGGCGCTGGCTGCGCGGCACCGAGTTTCACTATCCCGAGCGGCCTGAGAACCTGCCATCATTGAAGCCGCTCGAGAACTGGCCGAAGCCCAACCCGCGCGATTTGCGCTGATCGCTGGAGCACCATGAGTAGATCCCGTGTCCTAGTCTTGATGCTCCTGTTGCTGTCGAGAGCGGCGGTAGCCGACGATTTTGTCGGGCAGGCCAGCGTCATTGACGGCGACACTCTGGAGATCCACGGTACGCGCATCCGGCTCTGGGGGATCGACGCGCCGGAGAACAGCCAGTTCTGCCGAGGCGAAGACAGCTTGCAATATCGCTGTGGCGCGCAGGCAGCGAATGACCTCGACGCTTTCATTGCCAGGCGCCCGGTTGACTGTTCACCGTTCAGCCTCGATCCATATGGCCGCACGGTGGCGACCTGTTCGGTCGGTGGTGCCGATCTCGGGGAATGGCTTGTGCGCAATGGCCTTGCATTGGATTGGCCCCGGTATTCGAAAGGCCGATACGACAGCGCTCAACGCGACGCCGAGCGCGCCGGCCGAGGTATCTGGAAGGGGAGCTATGTGGAGCCGTGGCTCTTTCGCGCCTGCATCCGCTCGAACGGAAAGCCGTCCTCGTGCTCGGACGACGCGACCTCGCATCCCTGATCGATAGAGGCGGACAATCCGGGCGTTGGCAGAAGTGACGCTAGCCTGGTTTGGGCGACTCACGCTACCAAATCGCTCTCGATTGCCTTCACTGCACGACAGGGACGACATGGTTGCAGCCACTCGTAAATTGCCAGCTTCGGGTTACGCGCTTGAAGTCGATGGCCGACTGAAAGTCGAATTTGCAACCCGGGCCGGCGCCAGGGCCGGTGCAGAAGAGCTTAAGAAGCGTTTTCCGAGACTTCAGATTAGAATCTATGACGCGGAAACCAAGGCCCGGGAAGAGATCCGGATTCCCTGAACTCGCGTCTTCTCGGATCTTGTTTGTGCGCGTGCGGCTGACGCCGCAGCGGGCCCTCGTGAACCGAGCCGCGCGGCGTCTCGGTAGGGTAGGCGTGGAACACCTCCGCGGAGGATGTTCCTACGCCTCCCCCCAAACCGTGCGGGCACCTTTGCGATGCACACGGCTTTCCATATGCGAGTGCTCTCGACCGGAAACGGTCGCCCGGCACGACGGGCACAAGACGATGGTCTTGCGCCGCCAGCCAGATCGTTTCCAGACTATCAGCGACCCACTTCGCAGGTCTCGAACACGGCGGAGGTGATGCATCTCGAACGGCCCTGTCGTGCCGCTGCATGCTTCGCATCGGCGAGCATTCAACCGGTCGATTAGGTCATTCGAGTTTCTGACCCACCACGCACCCCTTGTGACATCGTCAATTACTGGACTTATCCAGAAGGTTCGCGTGAGGTGCTTCAGTCTCCACAGTTTGATTGTGCGAAGCTTGCCCCGGACTACAGAACTAACCTCGTAGTCCGTGCCTTTCCACAGACGGGCCATGATCCGCGCCCTCGTCGTTCGATGTCGCAACGCCAGCGTCTTGATGAGGCTGCGGAACACAACAAGCTCCAACACTCCCAAGGCGCGTTTGTTGTCATCGGCAAACGAGTAATAGTTCGCAAAACCACGGAACTCTGAGTTGTAGGCGAGCACGGTCGCAGAGTCGCTGGTGACCAGGAACTGCTCACGAGCACGGCCGGTCTTCCTGGCGAGGTCGCCATAGCCGTTCCGTTTGCAGAACTCGGTTATCCGCTTTCGCGGCACACGTAGGCTAATATTACCGGTAGTCGGCCGGCGCGTGATACGCCATGTCCGTGCTGCCGGTCCCTTGCGGTTGGACCTTCGCCCACCCCCGTAGGACGTGTACGCTGCGATACGGTAACCGAGGAAGGTCACTCCCTTTGAAGCGGCCTGAATCCCACTCTTCTCGGGCGAGATCGCGAGCTTCAGCGTCTCCGTCAAGAATCGTTCGACAGAGGCCATGGCTTCACGAGCCTCCGCCTTGCTGCCGATAATGCCGATCAGGAAGTCGTCGGCGTATCGACAGTAGCGGAGCCTTTTGAAGTTGGGGTCCATTGGATCGACGGAAGGCACTTTCCGTCTCTCCTTGTTGATGGCTTTGATCTCTGCCATTGCGGCATTGATCTCGGCCAGCTCCGCGCCATCGGTGCGCAGCCGCTCAATCTTCCGGCGGAGACCAAGGACGCGCCTTTGCAGCGCCGCGTACGGCGGGAATGCGCGTCGGTCGCGACCTTTATCGAATCCCGCCTTCATTTTCTGCATGTGCTGGTCCAGCTCGTGCAGATAGATGTTGGCGAGCAAGGGCGATACTACTCCGCCCTGCGGCGTGCCGCTGTACGTGCGTCCAAGGACCCGATCTTCCATGTAGCCTGCTTTCAGCATTCCTTCGATCAGACCGATGAATCTATCATCATCGATCCGCTTCTTGAGAAGCGTGAGCAGAACGTCATGGTCGATGTTGTCAAAGAACCCACGCACGTCCACTTCGATCAGCCACTTGCAACCCGTCCAAGTCTTCTTGATGAGGTTTAGAGCGGTGTGACAGGACCTCCTCGGGCGGAACCCATGCGACTCATCGAGGAACACAGGTTCATAGATCGCTTCGAGGATGATCCTGACCGCCTCCTGAACGAGCCGGTCTTCCACCGTGGGAATTCCCAGCGGTCGTGTCTTGCCGTTGCCCTTCGGGATGTGAACCCGGCGGACTGGCCGGAAACGATAAGTGCCATCTGCTACGCGCCTGGCAATGTCGGCGAGCTTCGTCAGCGACATGCCGTCGAAGGTCTTGCCATCAACACCTGGCGTCAGTGCTCCCTTGTTGAGGGAGACCTTTTCGTAGGCCCGCTCGAAGAGATACGGAGATCTCATCAAGCGGTGAAGGCCATTTATGCGCTTACCCGACCGCGACAAAGTCGGCAGTGATTCAATTCTCCTCTGGATGATGACGGCCTGCATCAGCAGAACCTTTCCGTCGAAGAATCTTCTCTACGCATACTGCAAATGCCGTTATTGGCGGCATCGTCCTTCCCCCGATCGGAGGCGCTTTCAATCCGGTCACCCGGCCTTATACGCATGATCATCCGCCTTGCGGCGGCTGTCCCGGCCATTACGCTGGGCATTTGGGTACTACGACGGCTCCGTCGCCATACAGGTTCGCGAACGAACCTGCTGCAGGCGATCCCGTAGTTACGTGTGTGGGGAGTTGCGGTGTGTTTAGGTGTCCCATTCGCTTCCTTGACCCTCCGATGGAGGTCGTCCCACGCGGACTGGTGGCAGATCGCACTGGCCGGTGCGATTTGCCCCGCGTGGCGTAGCGTGTCAGCCGCGTTCGCTACCGCCAACCCTTTAGCAACTGGAAACTTGGATTCAGGCAATACAGCTTTCACCATGCACACCTTACTCTGTGCTCTCCACCGGGCTGCGGCGCCCGATTTCGAGACGTTTCCCGACATGCTCTGGTCCCGTTCCTCTTTCGAGGTCTCAGTCGTTTCCGACACCGGTAAGTCGGGCAAGTAAGAGCCAAACCAGTAGGCTCCATTCTTTCGAACACTCCCTTCTTCTTCACGCCACAACGGCGCACGCCATTCGGCTTCGATCCCTCGCGCAAGGACTTTCGGAGCTCCTCGCCGGGGGCACTCGGGCAAGGGGCTCGCCTTCGGCGATCGCTATCACTGCCCCGTTCCCGGGTGCCGCTGTTAACCGGTCTCGTCGCTGCACTCGGACCCGCGTGCCCCTTCGGGTCGCTATGCTCACGCTCTCCGGGTGCCATTTCCCGTCGAGGCGATGCGCCCTTGGCGCACGCCCGGTCGGGCCTGCGGCCCCAGGCATCTCAGTGCTTAGTTTTACGAAAACTTGGGACGGAAGGCGGACCGGGTCGCCCATGTCCCATTCTGAATTAGAGGCTGAGAGTAAGAGTGTCGCGCGGTTTTGCCATGACGGGTTACATGCTGCGAGAGAGGCTCGCGGCGCCCGTCGCGGAGATCCGCGATGTCCAGACAATATTCTCGGGCGCGCGCCGGTGAGGACCGGACAAGCCTTTATAACGAAATCACCCACAAGATCATCGACGAGCTGGAGGCTGGCCGAGTGCCGTGGGTGCAGCCTTGGGGCACCGCGGCGGCGAAGGCGCCTTTGGCCATGCCAAAGAGTGCTGCGACCGGCCATCAATATAGCGGCATCAACATTCTAATCCTCTGGGGGGCCGCCACTGAGCGCGCATTCACCGGTCAGAGCTGGCTTACCTTCCGCCAGGCGCTGTCCCTCGGTGGCCATGTCCGCAAGGGCGAGCGCGGCACGACCGTCGTCTATGCCGACCGATTTGTGCCGGTCGCCGAACAGCGCCGCGCACACGAGACCGGCGAGGAGGCACAAGCTGTTCCATTCCTCAAGCGCTTTACGGTCTTCAACACTGATCAGTGCGACGGTTTGCCTGCGGACATCGCAACAACGGCGCCGCCTCCGCCGCCAGGACTGATCGAGCCGCAGGTCGAAAAGCTCATCAAGGCGACCGGCATCGACTTCCGCATCGGCGGCAACCGGGCCTTCTATGTGCCGGCAGATGACTATGTCCAGGTGCCGCCACCGCAGGCCTATTTCGAACCGGTCAATTGGCACCGAACGGCCTTGCACGAGCTGGCGCATGCCAGCGGCCATCCGTCACGCCTCAATCGCGCCTTGTCGGGCAGCTTTGGTACCAAGAAGTATGCCTTTGAGGAGCTGGTTGCCGAGATCGCCTCTGCGTTCGGTTGCGCTTCACTCGGCATCGTGCCCACGGTGCGGCACGCCGACTATATCGGCTCGTGGCTTGAAGTCTTGCGCGAGGACAATCGTGCAATTGTCCGGGCCGCTTCCCACGCCAGCAAGGTCGCGGACTACCTGCTTGGCTTTCTCCCAAAATCCTCTGTCGATATGCCGGAGGACCAGCAGGCGGCCTGAGGTTCTGCTCGGTGGCCGCGGGCACGAGAGTGAGAGGCGGGCTCGTTTTCCGCGACGGGTTGGAGGCCGAGAGAGAGGCTCTCGGCTGCCCGTCGTGGAGAATCGATATGACGAAGGCTGTCCAAAAGATCACACTGTCCCCCTCACGAGACATTCCATTCAACAAGCTGGTGCTGAGCCAGTCCAACGTCCGGCATGTGAAGGCGGGCATTTCCATCGAGCAACTCGCCGAAAGTATCGCGCAGCGTACGCTCCTGCAAAGTCTCAACGTGCGGGCGGTTGTGGACGCCGAAGGCAATGAGACCGGCATGTTCGAGGTGCCGGCCGGCGGCCGGCGCTATCGCGCGCTGGAACTTCTCGTAAAGCGGAAGCGGATGGCGAAGACGCAGGCCGTTCCTTGTGTCGTGCGCGAGGGAGGCATCGCTGAAGACGACTCGCTTGCAGAGAATGACGAGCGGATAGGGCTTCATCCGCTCGATCAGTTCCGAGCATTCCAGACCTTGAGCGGCACCGGATTATCTGACGAGGATATCGCTGCCCGGCACTTCGTGACACCGGCCGTCGTGAAGCAACGACTCCGGATGGCGTCCGTGTCGCCAAAGCTGCACGATGTCTATGCCGAAGACGGCATGACTCTCGAGCAGCTCATGGCCTTCTCGGTCACGGCGGATCACACGCGCCAGGAGCAGGTTTGGGAAAACGTCAGCCGATCCGGCTATGACGAGCCCTATCAGATCCGACGAATGCTCACCGAAAATACCGTGCGCGTCACAGATCGCCGCGTTCAGTTCATTGGGCTGGATGCTTACGGGCAGGCAGGCGGCGGCGTTTTGCGGGATCTGTTCGAGCACGATGATGGCGGCTGGCTCCAGGACGTTGCTTTGCTCGACCGTCTTGTGACGGAGAAGCTCAAAGCCGAAGCCGAGACGATTGCTGCGGAGGCCTGGAAGTGGATTTCGGTCGCCGTCGATTTCCCCTACGGCCACACGGACGGCCTGCGTGAGCTGGAGGGCAAACCTGTCGATCTCTCCCCAGAGGAGCAGACCACCATCGACGCACTCAACGCCGAACAAGCCAAGCTTAAATCCGATTATCAGGATGCCGACGAGTTGCCCGATGAGGTCGATCAGCGTCTCGGCGAAATCGAGGCGGCACTGGGCGCGTTCGAAGACCGGCCGATGATTTACGATCCGGCCGAGATCGGCCGCGCTGGCGTCTTCGTCAGCATCGATTCCGAAGGGCGCCTCTCGGTGGACCGGGGTTACGTCCGGCCGGAGGACGACGTGTCGGCAGACGATCCTGATGTCGGGCAGCGCGCCGACACACAGCCGATCGAGGGAAAGGCGGCTGGTACTTCCGTCCAGCGCGCCGTCATCGCGGTCGCGGGTGACGCTGCTGATAATGAAGAAGGTGATGAGGACGGGACGAAACCTCTGCCGGATCGGCTGATTACTGAGCTGACAGCGCATCGCACGCTGGCGTTGCGGGATGCGTTGGCAGAAAATCCTGCGATTGCGTTCCAGGCGGTGCTGCACAACTTCGTGCTGACGGCCTTTTACCGGTTCGCATCATCCGGAAGCTGCCTTGAGATCGGCCTTCGCACGCCGACCTTTCCGGCTCAAGCGCCTGGCTTGAGGGAAAGCGCGTCCGCGAAGGCCGTTGAGACGCGGCATGAATCCTGGAAAGCACGGTTGCCGAAGGGCGAGCACGATCTCTGGAGTGCGCTCACAGCCCTCAATGGCACCGCACAGGCATCCCTGTTCGCTCACTGTGCGTCATTTGCGGTCAACGCTCTCTACGAGCCGGCCAACCGCTACAATCAGGGCCGCGTCTCCGCCCACGGCGTACGCACCAGGCTCGACCAAGCTGATGTGCTGGCAGGTGCCGTCGGCCTCGACATGGTTCAAGTGGGTTGGAAGCCCGCCGTCGACAACTATCTCGGCCGGGTCACCAAGCCTCGCATTCTGGAAGCAGTGCGGGAAGCAAGAGGCGAATCGTCCGCGCAATTGATCGACCACCTGAAGAAGGCCGACATGGCCAAGGAGGCTGAGCGTCTTCTCGATGGTTCGGGCTGGTTGCCGGAGCCGCTGCGTCTCGTCGATCCCAATGCGGCGTCAGGGGAGCAGGGGAGTGAAGCGGGCCCGCTGCCCGAATTCCTCGGCGAGGACGAGGATCGGGACAACGCGAACGACGATGATCCGCAGCAGGTCGACGCGGCTGAGTGACATCGTAGAAGGGACGGCTCCGGCCGTCCGGCAATTGCTTGGGGACCGGCGTGTCGCGCCGGTCCCATTCTTATGGGCGAGGGCTGAGAGGGAGAGCCGGGCCGGGAAGGGTTTGAATCGCCGTGGTCTTAAGGAGAGCGACCGGCGGTTCGACCCATTCCTGCTCTCCGAAAGAACCCTGTCATGACCGAATCTCTCGCCGGCGGCGCTGCCGCCGCGCCGCTCTCGATGCGCGCCGCTGCAACTCTCACCTCCGCCGCCGTCAGGGCCGCGCGACAGCTCGTGATTGATCTCGAGCGCGGCCGTCGCATCGATGCCGCTGTCCTGCGTAACGCCATGGAAGCTGCCTTCGGCGCTTCCGACGCCACTGGCGTCTGGAACTGGAAGACCGCCTATGATGTCTGCGAGGCGGCAACCGTTCTGTTCCTTCGCAAGTTTGGCCCGGCTATCCGTGTCAAGGCTGGCTCGACTGCCGCGATGCTGCCGATGCTCGCGAGAATCGCGCGCTGTCTGCCGACCCACACGCGGCGCTCCGAGGACAGCCAAGCCCTTCAACAATTCTCGACGCCGATTCCGCTTGGGCTCGCCGCATGCACCGCGGCCGGCATCACGCTGTCTGACCGGGTTTTGGAGCCTTCCGCCGGGACCGGCTTGCTCGCCATCTTTGCCGAGCTTGCCGGCGGCGCTTTGGTATTGAACGAGCTGGCCGAGGCTCGCGCGGCATTGCTCGATCAAATGTTCGCAAATGTTAAGATGACGCGATTCGACGCCGCCCAGATCGATGATCACCTCGATGCGGGTGTCGTACCGAGCGTCGTCCTGATGAACCCGCCGTTCTCGGCATTGGCGAACGTCGATCGACGGATGGCGGACGCGGCTTTCCGGCACATCGCCTCATCCTTTGCGCGTCTTTGCGACGGTGGGCGTCTGGTCGCGATTACCGGCGCGAGCCTTACGCCCGACAATCCGGCTTGGCGAGATGCCTTCGTTCGCCTCCAGGAGCGCGGGCGGGTGGTGTTTTCTGCCGGAATCGACGGCGCGGTCTACGCGAAACATGGAACGCAGACCGACACGAGGCTGCTCGTGATCGACAAGCAGCCCGCGACAGACCCGAGGATATTTCCGGCCTCGACAGGCATGGCGGCCGATGTCGCTACCTTGCTCGGCTGGGTGACCCAGCACGTGCCCCCGAGGCTGCCCATTGCCACCCTCCTCGCGCTCGACGCCGTCAGGCGCCCCGCGACGCCGCGGCCGGTCGGGGCCTTCGCGCCACGGCCGTCGTCCACTCCGAAAGATGGTGCGCCGGAGGGTATCGAACTCGCGTATGAGACCGTCGAGTGGACGCCTCCGGAAGGCGCTGGGCTCAGCGACGCGCTGTATGAGGAATACGCACTGCAGGCGATCCGTATTCTGGACGTGCATGCGCATCCGACCAAACTCGTGCAGTCCGCCGCGATGGCCTCGGTCGCGCCGCCGAAGCCATCTTACCGGCCACATCTGCCGGCCAATGTCGTGGCGGATGGCATCCTGTCCGACGCCCAGCTTGAGAGCGTCATCTATGCCGGAGAGGCGCACTCCGAATTTCTTGCGGGCTCCTGGACGGTCGATGCGACCTTTGATGTTGTGGCGGCCGCACGCGACGATGCAGAAAGTGCCGTGCGTTTTCGCCGCGGCTGGTTTTTGGGCGACGGCACCGGCGCGGGCAAGGGGCGGCAAGTCGCCGGCATCCTGCTCGACAACTGGCTCAAGGGCCGCCGTCGCGCGGTCTGGATCAGTAAGTCCGACAAGCTGATCGAGGATGCGCAGCGCGACTGGTCCGCGCTCGGCATGGAGCGGCTGCTCGTGACGCCGCTGTCACGTTTCCGGCAGGGCACACCGATCCGGCTCGCGGAAGGCGTCCTTTTCACCACCTACGCTACGCTGCGCACCGATGAGCGTGGCGAGAAGCTTTCGCGCGTGCGGCAGATCGTTGAATGGTTGGGCCCCGACTTCGACGGAGTGATTGTCTTCGACGAGAGCCACGCGATGCAGAACGCGGCAGGCCAGAAGGGCGAGCGCGGCGACCAGGCGGCCTCCCAGCAGGGGCGTGCGGGGCTCAGGCTCCAGCACGCGTTGCCGAATGGCCGCGTCGTCTATGTCTCGGCGACGGGCGCCACGACCGTGCACAATCTGGCTTACGCCCAGCGGCTGGGATTGTGGGGTGGAGATGATTTCCCGTTTGCCACCCGCGCCGAGTTTATCGAGGCGATCGAGGAGGGCGGCGTCGCGGCGATGGAGGTGCTGGCGCGCGACCTCAAGGCGCTCGGTCTCTACGCGGCGAGGTCCCTATCTTACGAGGGCGTCAAGTACGAGCTCATTGAGCACGAGCTCACGCCCGAACAGGTTCGCATCTACGACGCCTACGCCGGCGCGTTCAGCGTCATCCATAACAATCTCGATGCCGCGATGCGGGCCGCCAACATCACCGGCGAGACCGGCACGTTGAACGGCCAGGCCAAATCGGCCGCGCGATCCGCGTTCGAGAGCGCCAAGCAGCGCTTCTTTGGCCACCTCCTGACCTCGATGAAGACGCCGTCGCTGATCCGCTCGATCGAGTGCGACCTCGACGCCGGCCACGCCGCTGTCATCCAGATCGTCTCGACCGGCGAGGCGGTGATGGAGCGCCGGCTCGCCGAGATTCCGACCGAGGATTGGGGCGACGTCCAGGTCGACATCACCCCACGCGAGTATGTTCTCGACTATCTCGCCCACTCCTTCCCGGTCCAGCTCTACGAGCCCTTCACGGACTCGGAGGGCAACCTCTGCTCCCGGCCTGTCTATCGTGACGGGCAGCCGGTCGAGAGCCGGGAGGCGGTCGCCCGCCGCGACCGCTTGATCGAGAAGCTCGCCTCGCTGCCGCCGGTCCCTGGTGCGTTGGACCAGGTCGTCCAGCGCTTCAGCACCGACATGGTCGCGGAGGTCACAGGCCGCTCACGCCGCATCGTTCGCAAGGGTGACCGGCTGGTGGTCGAAAACCGGCCCGGTTCGGCCAACCTCGCCGAGACCTCGGCGTTCATGGATGACGTCAAGCGGATCCTCGTGTTCTCCGACGCGGGCGGCACGGGGAGGAGCTACCATGCCGAACTCTCGGCCCGGAATCGCCGCCTGCGGGTCCATTATTTGCTCGAGCCCGGCTGGAAGGCGGACGCCGCGATCCAGGGTCTCGGACGCACCAACCGGACCAATCAGGCGCAGCCGCCGCTGTTTCGTCCCATCGCGACCGACGTGAAGGCCGAAAAGCGCTTCCTTAGCACCATCGCCCGCCGGCTCGATACGTTGGGCGCGATCACGCGCGGCCAGCGCCAGACCGGAGGGCAGGGCTTGTTCCGGCCCGAGGACAATCTCGAAAGCCAATACGGCCGCGACGCCTTGCGCCAGCTCTATACGCTGCTGGCGCGCGGCAAGGTCGATGGCTGCTCGCTCGAAAGGTTCGAGGATTCGACCGGCTTGAAGCTCACGGATGCCAATGGGCTCAGGGATGACCTGCCGCCGATCACGACGTTCCTGAACCGGTTGCTGGCGCTCACGATCGATCTTCAGAATGTGCTGTTCACCGTCTTCGAGCAGCTGTCGACCGCTCGGATCGAGGGCGCGGTCGCATCTGGCACCTATGACGCCGGGCTGGAAACGCTCCGCGCCGAGAGCTTTGTCGTCACCGACCGGCGGACGATCTACGTCCATCCCGGCACAGGCGCCGAGACCCGGCTTCTCACGATCACCCAGCGCCAGCGCAATCATCCTGTGAATCTGGATGGTGCTCTCGCTCATCTTTCCGATCTTCGCGCCATCCTGTTGATCAATGAGCGCTCGGGACGAGCCGCGGTGCAGGTCCCAGCCCCGAGCTTCATGCTTGATGACGGCGAGATCGAGCAGCGCGTCCGCCTGATCCGGCCCATGGAACAGCATAGCGTTCCCTTGAAGATCATGGCGGAAAGCCATTGGGCCGAGGCGGATCGTAAGCGTTTTGCCGCAGTCTGGTCGGCGGAGCTTGCCGAGATCCCCGAGTTCACGGAAAGAACGATCCACGTCGTAGCCGGCTTGCTGCTGCCTATCTGGAAGCGGCTGCCGAACGAGTCGACCCGCGTCTATCGGCTGCAGACCGACGCGGGCGAGCGGATCATCGGCCGCAAGGTCTCGGCGACCTGGGTCGCGAACGTCCTTGCAGCGGACGCGCCGGTGTTGACGCCGGACGCTGCCTTTGCCGCGCTCGTGGAGGGACGGACCGTCCTCGAGCTTGCGGAGGGGCTCCAGCTTCGTCGCGTCCGGGTGATGGGCGCACACCGCATCGAACTCTCGGGTTTCAGCGACACCATGCGCGATCGATTGCGGGCCTACGGCCTCTTTGCAGAGATCATCTCCTGGAAGCTGCGCATGTTTGTGCCCAGGGACGCGAGCGGTGTCGAGATCCTGTCGAAGGTGCTCGACCGCTATCCAGTCGAGCGTGCCAGTGAGCGGGAGGCAGCCTGATGCCCCGCGATGCGTCCGAACTGGCACGCCGCCTCGCGCGCGAGGCCGAGGCGGTGTGCCGACACTATCTCTCCAATGGGAAGCGGGAGGGGCGGTACTGGCTGGTCGGCGACGTCCACAACACGCCAGGCCGCTCACTGTTCGTGCGGCTTCAGGAATCGCCGAAGGGCCCTGCGGGTAAATGGACGGACGCTGCGACTGGCGAGCATGGCGATCTCCTGGACGTCATCCGCGAAACCTGCGGCTTGCGCGAATTCCGCGAAGTCGCCCAGGAGGCAGAACGCTTTCTGAAGTTGCCTCGTATCGAGCCTGAATCGGTCTCGAAAGCCGATCGTCCAGCGGTGCTAGCCGGATCCCAAGAGGCCGCCCGCCGGCTCTTTGCGATATCTAGCCCGATCCACGGGACCGTGGTTGAGACATATCTGCAGCGTCGCGGGATCGCCCGCGTACATCATGGTGGCAGCTTACGTTACCACCCACGCTGCTGGTGAGATTCCACCGAAGTCAGCATTGGGGTCACAACCGGCTATGTCTGACTGTGCTGAGTGACATCCGCTCTACCTTGACGAGCTGACGTACCGATTGTCAAACCGACCTTCGGCTATGGGCCAAAACCGGCCCTGGGCAATCGCAGCAAAACAGCAACCTGCTCGATCACCTCGTCGGCGCGGCCGCGTAGCGGGAACGGAATGGGGTGGGGGTGAGATCAGGCGTCTTGGCGATCTTGAGGTTGTTGACCAGATCAAACTTTCGCTCAGTCCTTTTCTGAACGCTCAAAGTCTTCTCGGACGCAAAAGCCACACAACTCGTTGTCAGCGATGTCCTATTGCCACATGAGCTTCGATTGGTGCGGCGAGGCCATCGCCAACGCGGTAGGCGGCAAGTGCATCTCTTACGTCGGTGGCAATCTTTGCTTGTGCCTCCTTATCCAAGCCAGCAACTGCTGCTGCGACAGGGGTTGCTGAAATATAGGCCGGCACATATTCAGCCATTGATTCGCGTCGAATGGTTTCGCGTTCGATTCGAATTTCGACGCCCCCGAAATCCCGCAGCAACAATGAGCTGGTGTAACTGGTCAGCGTCACCAAAGCTGAATGCTGATCGGATTTGCGCAGCGTGTTCTCTCCCCATATTACGCTCAACTGCGTCAGCGATCGCCGATTGCCACGGGCAATGCTCGATTGAACGCCAGACGCTGACAACTATCCGACCTCGATCGGCCAACACTCTATGCATTTCGGAAACCGCTGCGGCTTTGCTAGGAATGAATTGCAGGCCATGTTGGCAAATGACACAGTCGAAAGTCGCATCAGCAAACGGCATTTCTGTAGCGTTGCCCAACCGCCATTCGATCGCGGCAGCTGTTTCACGAGAAGCGTGTGCTCGCGCGAGCATGCCCGCGTTGAGATCGAAGCCGACAACCTGTCCTGCAGAACCGACCTTGTTTGCTACGAGTCGGGTCACAACGCCAGTCCCGCACGCGACGTCCAGCACGCGATCGCCAGGTTTAATCGCGGCGACATCCACAAGTCGGCGCGAGTAGGCCTGTAAGAAGACGTCGACGATATGTGTGTCGTAGGCGAGGGGAGCGTTACCCTCAAGCTGCCAACCTGGGGCGCCGGAGCTGCTTTGTGACATTTTCGTCTCCATCATACGCAGTAACGTGCGGGCCTCGTCGCGTCGCTCGCGCGGCCGGGTGGCATCCTCACGGGCCTCTCGAGCCAATCAATGATCTTACCGGCAAGCGCCTCCTGAGGCTTAGGGCCGCACATTAGCATACCGTTGCGGAACAACGCCGCTGTGCATCACAGCAAATATTGCGCGATGATGTCGCAGACGGGTCAAGCTCGAAAGTCTAACGCTCAACCGAGACTGTCCACTTCACCACGAACACCCGACATTCGACAACCAGCTTGGCATGACCGAAATGTGCCAACACCCTGCCGACATCGGTATTCCTATTGCCGGTGGATCAGGCGTTCAGTTCACGTCGGATTTTGTTTTCCGGTTCCCCTCAGGGCTCGGGTCAATTCTCGGACATCCTTTAACTCTTCAAGCCCATCGACGAGTGACACGACGCGCTCAGCGCCGACCTTGCTAACGACAGGAACCGCGAAGTTCGTGAATTTGCGTTCGAGTGACGATCGCGACAGCGGGCGTTCCGCGTCGCCTTCGGGAACTTCCACGGTCTCACGCAAGGACTGACCGTCTGCAAAGACAATCTCTATGCTTGCACCGCGCCCCTTGGGGAGTTTGGCGATGAGTGCCTCTCCGGGCTTCACTGACGTCTTTTCGACCAGCGCCATCACGTCCTGGGACCGCCAGCGGTCTTTCTCGAATTGAGCGACGGTCACATCGCCGTCGAGAAGGGCCATGGCGAGGCAGACGGGCAGACTGTGATCGGCGGTACCCTTTGTCTGCGGCTTGAATTTCGCCGGATCCGCAACACGTTCAATTATTCCCGGATAGCTCTCAACCGCGATCACCCGGATATCCTGCCCGCGACCTTTGATCTTCCGAGAGAGTGATGCGCCGGCCTCTGCCACGGCTTGCAACTCAATCTGAATCGGGAAGCGCTTGAATGCCACCCGGGGCAGCCGGTATCGCGCAAGCTCAAGATCAACGGCGAACCCCTCCTTGACGGGCTTCATTTTTGACGCCAGCCATTCCAGCGTGCCGGAAGGGCCGGTGAAGCCCTGGGCTGCGAGCCGGGTCGCGAAAACGCCGTCAGCCGCCGTGGCGGCAAGTCCCATGGCTTTCATCATGCTAATCGCGCCGCTATTCACTACAAAACTCGTGAAGCCACGTGCGCCCGATATTCCAACCGCATTTGCGAGGGCTTCCTTAGGAAGCCCCCAGATCTTGCCCGCAATCAGAGGGACGCCGTAGGAGGCCGCACACAAGGGATGGAAGCCACGTTCAATAAAGGAGATGGCGTCATTAACGCGCATGCTGGCCTCATAGCCCACGACGATCGCTTCGATGAGTTCGCGGCCCGATCGTCCATTCTCCTCGCAGAGAGCAATCGCCGTCGGCAGCAGCTCGCTCGGATGAAGTGGCTCGGTGCCAATATAGGTATCGTTCAGGTCGAGGGAGCGAACGAGAACGCCATTGACGAATAGCGCGCCTTCTACGGTAGCACATCGCGGATAGCCGATCACTGTGGCCGTATTGCCCTCCCCGAAAGTCTTGCGAATCGTCGTCTCAGCTATATTTGCGGGCTCGGATCCTACTGATCCGAATGCGCATCCGAGAGTGTCGAGAAGGACGCGCTTGGCCGAGCCGATAACGTCAGCAGTGAGAGCTTCATATTTGATGGAAAGTGCAAATTCGGCAAATTTCTGCTCGAGCGTCGCTTTCTGTCGGTCTCCCTCGCCAGCGGCTAGCGCTGAACCGGCGAAGCGATAACCGTCGGATCGAACGCTCCCCAGAATGAGACTCGCGGAAACGGCAGTTGCGGATCGCGCCAGGAATTCACGACGTTCCATGAATGTCTCCAATATGAAATCGCAGCAACGGTCATCACATCAAAGCATGCAGCGCTGCTATCGGGCTAGGGCAATGTCTGAGATGGATCCAAACTCGGAAGTCGGAACGCGCAACCGTGAGATCCGCTTCACCCCCAACATCGGACTTTCGACAGTCCGCGCGGCGCTTCCGAAAAGGGCCAGGAACGGAAGGCGTCGATTCAAGTTACCGGCAACAGTTCCTATCGAGCTCCGGTTCTCGCGACGCGGACGCTCATATAGGTCATTCGATTGGGGTTGCCGGACCATAGCCGCGCGGCAGATCGGAGGGTTTCAGGGCGTCGGCTATATGCGCCACCGCGCAGCATATGCACCTCGCAATTTCCTGTCGTCTGGGCCGCTCCGTCTGACGGCGCGTCAATGTAGCTTTCGCTTCCGCAATCCTCGACCCAGTCGTAGACGTTACCGTGGACTTGAAAGAACCCCCAAGGGTTCGGGGCAAATGAATCGACCAAAACTGTTCTAGCTGCCATCGACCCCGGATGATCGGTCGAATAGGCACTGTTGGCCTGAAGGGCTCTAAAATCATCGCCCCACCAATATGCAGTCGATGTTCCCGCCCGCGTAACATATTCGCGCTCGGCTTCGCTCAATAACCGATAAGGTCGCCCTGTCTTGCGCGATAGCCACTCCACGTATTCTTTGGCGTCATCCCAACGTATATTAATTACAGGTCGTTTTCCGCGCCCCCAATTTTGATCAGAGGGTCGATAGCTGCAACCCTTTGCAGCTATGCAAGCGTTCCATTCATCGAATGTCACCGCGAAACGACCTACGGCGAAAGTTCTTGTGAAAATCACAAGATGCTGTGGTCTTTCATCTGGCGTGCTCCCGACCTCGTTCTCGCTGGCTCCCATCGTAAACTGTCCCACGGGAACGACGATCATCTCCGGACAGGATTTGCATTCTTTGAAATGGTCCATTGGTCTTAGAGCAGTATTTTCGTTGCGTGATAGCGGTTGCGGAAGACGCGCTTCCAGCAACAGGCTGCTCCTCGTCGGTGGCAACGATGGTCGAGCACTCGGACCGCTCTGCCCATTTTCGGCAAGCACAACTTGCACAAGCGTCAAGACAGCTATCGTCCCAATCGCCGAAATCGCTCCAAACCTGATCATCCGGAAACGATGCGCCCTATAAGCCGCAGTGCACAGCGATTTGTTGTCGCATATGGGTCAAACTCGGAAGTCGGAACACGCAACCGTGAGGTCCGCTTCATCCCCAACATCGGACTTTCGATAGCCAGCGCGTCACGGAGCGGTCCTCAGCATCAGAAGCGGAAGCCAGAAGTGCCATGTGCCGACGTCCGAGCGTCAGTACCTTTCAGCCAACAGACGGAGAACGCGAATCAGATTTCCCGCCTCGTCAGTTACCTTCATCCGCCATTCCAGGCCTGGCTTCAGCGTACCATCCAGGTCCCCAAGGAGTTGTCCAGCGGTGATGGTAGCTTCCTTCCAGGCGGCGTCCTTGTCGGGAAGGTCTTCGCCGATTTCGTCGGGGAGATCCCGCTCCCCGTGCTGGATGTGAAAAAAATACCGAGGCATTTCGAGGCACGTGATCGAGCTACTGCGCTGGATTCGTGGATAATTTTTGACTCCTGCACTCGTTCCAAGCGTATAGTGGGGAGAACCGGCTTCCTGGCTCGAACGGTTGACAAGGAACCTCAGATGCCGATCGAGATGATGATCCGCAAGTTGCGGCAGCATTCCGAGTTGCCCAATGAAGATATCGGAGCCCTCCGGTCCATCGTAACGTCGGTGAAGAATTTGCCGGTAGATGCGCCGATCATTCGCGACGGGCAGCTTAGCACCCAATGCTGCGTGATCCTGAGCGGCTTCGCCTATCGATCGAAAGTTTCGGAGGACGGCAAGCGGCAGATCCTGTCGTTCCACATCGCGGGCGATATACCCGACCTTCACGGCCTGCCGCTGAAGCGGATGGACCACGACCTGACCACGCTGTCGAAAGCGCAGCTCGGGTTTATTGATCACGATGCGCTCGAACGGACCCTAAATACGCGACCGGCTTTGGCACGAGCGCTCTGGCGGGAGTCGCTTGTTGACGCCGCGTTGTTCCGGCGATGGATCATCAATCTGGGCACGCGATCGGCATCGGGACGCATGGCCTATTTGATTGCCGAATTACGCCAGCGGCTTGGAGCGATGGATATGGTCGCTAACGAGCAGTTTGACTTTCCGATCACTCAATCGAAACTCGCCGACGCGCTTGGACTGAGCGTCGTGCATGTCAACCGCGTCCTTCAAGCGTTCCGAGCCCAAGGCATCCTTGATTTAAAGCGCCAAATCGTCACGCTTGGCGACTTCGAAAAGATCGTCCAACTCGGGGGATTTGACAGCCTTGAGGACAATATTAGCGCTGAGTAGCGCATGCTGCGGTTACATGTTGAACAGGATTAGAAGGCCGAACATCGCCAGCAAACCGACGCGTATCCGGCGATGGCAACCCGTCGTAGCGCATGCTCTCACGTTAAGCCCTGCATCATCTTGATCTAGGTCAAGAGCACCGTCCTGCGGCAAGTTTTGGGTCTGGGTGCGCTCTCTGGCGGCTTCCGGTGGAGCCGTGAGATCAGGCGGCCGGCAGCAGGCAAGAAAAGAGACCGCCAACTAGCAGCCTTCGACTTCTGTCAGATTGCGGATGCCGCTTGATGATCTACATGCGTGGGGCGGTTACTATAGCTGTGGGGCTACTGGCGTTGACGCTCGCTCTGTCGCGCGAGCGTCGGACTGATCAAATTAGGCGCGGTGAGGCCTGTCTGATCAAAGCAGAACATGTTCGCTAATTTAGGGTCCGTTCGCCTTCATCGTGCGTTCGACTTCATCAGCCAGCCCCCGATGATGCGCGGCCAGCTTGGCGAACAGTTCTTTCTTGGTCGTATTGGTCGCGAGCTTACTGATTAGCTCGCACTCCTCAGCCTCTACCCGCAGCTTTTCCAAATGCGCTTGCATGTCCTTCATGGAATATATCCCCTGCAACTGGAGCGGGATTATCCCATGTGGAACCTGCCGGAGTATAGTGGTCTTGTGGAGAACCAATATCGGCCATTTTGGGGTCAAACTCGGAAGTCGGAACGCGCAACCGAAACTGGTCCGCTTCACCGCACCTGACATTCGACAGTCAGTTGGCATGACCGGGCCAATAGCTGTATTTTTCCGGTATCGGTTCCCGCTAGAAACGTTCTAACAGTCACCTACGATACGGCATGTAGGTGAGGAATATGTCCTTTGACCCGATGGCCGCTGCGGTTGATTGGCTAGACGCCTACCGCGCTGGCGATATTGAAACTCTGCTTGGCATGTATGCCGATGATGCGGTGATCTATTGTGAATGCGGGGGTACGAAAACCCTGACCGGCCGAGCAGCGCTTCGCGCCTATTGGGTTGATCGCTTCAAGAGTTCGCCAGCATTCGCTCGAATCGCCCGTGCAACATATGTGGTATCGATTTCTCGAGAAACTCTGAACCGAAGCCCCGCCGGGCCGGCTGGTGCGCGATGGGGCTCGTCCGCTCGCGCCAGCGGAGTTGGAACTCATTTTCATTGCCTCGGTCATGAGCGTCCCACGATATATCAATATGACCGTTCTCCATGGAGAGAGCGCCGTGTTTAACGGCGTTTGTGGCGAGCTCGTGTATTGCATCGACAACACCTCGGCCTGTTTTGCCGGAATCGAGATCGCGGGGCCGCGCTGCTTAAGGTTCTCGCCCTCGACAGCGCCGTGCACTGAGAGCTCCTGAGAGAGTACCTCGCGGATATCGATCGTGCTCGTATGGGTCCGACTTAACAAAGCATGAGTGCGCGCAATCGCAGCCAATCGGTCCTCAAAAGCTTTTGCAAACTCGTCAAGGTTCTGGCTCTTGGCGCGCGTCCTCCGCGCGATGGCTTGGATAGTCGCCAGCATGTTATTGATGCGATGCTGAAGCTTGACCGAGCATTTCCTGCCTGAGCGCCCGCTCCGCCAATTCTCGCTGGATCCTCACTCGGTCGATAGCAGAAGCCAACAGATTGGCGTAGTTCTGAAGAAAATCGATATCGTCCTGCTCGAATTTCCGGAGCTGCCGCGAGTCAACCTCCAGCACACAGAATGGGCCGTCCTCGCCGCGAATAACAACATTGACGGTGCTCCTGACGCTATGCTCGATCAAGAGCTTGGGAATTTCGAACCGAACCTCCCTCTGGGTATCTTCGGTAATCACCGGCTGGTTTGTGTGCAAGGCATAGCCAGCCGGCGAGCCCTCATGCGCGGGTATTTCGGCGTGCCCTACCACGCCGGGGTTCCAGTTCACCCCGGCGCGGACGAGCAAATTCTCGCCGCCTGGGACGAGCTCCAGCACTTTCACTAGCTCGACCTCGATGGCATCAGAGACAAGCCTAGTTGCCTCTTGTAGAAGACCATCTATGTCATCGCTCCGCAAAGCTCGCTTGCCGAACTCGGACAATGTGGAGACTTGTCTCCGGAGCTTATGCGCTTCCGAATGAGGCACTTTCGCAGTCTCCCATCGTAAATCGGATAAATGCTTACCGCCCGCTGCGGGTTCCAATGACGAATCTCCTAGCAGTTTAGCCACAGGGGTGAACCGATCTGCGCCAGATGAGAGGTTAGAGCGTTGCCGCGCCCAACAAGCGGCACCTTGCTGCTGGCCGCGCTAATCCTTGCCCGATAGAGGGGCGCGCGCGGACACCAATGGATTTGGCCCGCTGCCAAAGTCACTTCTGGTTGGCGCCTGCCTCAAAAATCTGATCGACCCACAAAAGAGCTATCGCGCCGACGGCGCTGAAAGCAACGACTCTTTAGCTTCGTCGCCGCGGCTGAATTCAGCCGCGAAACGTTTTCCGATAGCTGCTGCTACCGCCATCCAGTCTCGCAGCAGTCCTCTGTCCTCCTTTGAGAACGCGGCCCGCCGCTTGAGATCATCCAGTGTGTCGCCGGGATGGCATCGCTCGTAATCCGGACGGATCAGCGATTCCAATTCTTCGTCGCTAGATGATTGGAGATGGTGGTTGGAGGTGATCGGCAGCACTACGAGCATCCCAAAAGGCGTTCTGCGTATACGGTCAAATTAGGAAGAGCGAGCGACTTTTCAATCCTCAGAGAAAACCGCACGCAAGCTCTTGGGATCAGTGAAGCGGAGCATCCTTTAGCTATCGCACAGTTCCGGAGACTCGCGAGCGAGCTTTGTCGTGCGGTCAGCGGCAGGCTACAGGTCGGGACTTCGTTCTACGAGGAAGCGTGAATTCAGCCAAAAGACAGAAGCGCTCACGCGGCCATCAACCGCCGCCGTTGCTATTTTGCGGAGGGCTTTGCGCGTTGCCCGACGGGCCGGCTTTCGGCCTCTCAAGTTGCTCGAGGATCTCAATGGCCTTCGAGATTGAAATCAGATCGGCGACAGCCTTGCTGCTGTAGATCGTCGCAAGCCTGCTAACAGCTTTCTCCCGTCTAGCGATCAGAATCGCCTTAGCGTCTCTCGCCGCGTCGGACTGCTTTTGAGCCATCTCTCAGCCCCCGGCGCAATGAAGCCGGGGAAAAGCGCCTCCGGCTTTTTGCGTTGGAAGGGCATGCCTAGGACCAGTCGGAGTACAAGCTGCTTCTGGTCCCGGCCCACATGGCGATCAATGAAATCCTGCAGATGTGCGGGCACATCGGTCAGCTGCAGGTCACAGTGTCGCTGGATCTCGCGGGCTACGTCCTCCGGTACGTCCTCAGCCGGCCGGCATCAATAGGAACGACCGTGCCGTCACTTGGGCAGGGTGCGCTTTTCCCCCTAATCGCACGCTGTCCCGCAGCCGGAATACGGCTCCAGCTCCAACAGGCTCGGGCCGTTTTCTTGGCTGACTAGGAACAATCTAGGTCCGCGAGAGGTTGGCGTTCGGTGAATGACCGGTACTGCCCAGCTTGTCGTTCACGTAAAAGTCCCAGCGCCTATCCCCCGATAGCGCTGGGATTTTCTTGATGACCAGCTAGTGCCTGAGAAAAGCCGAGCCCGATCCCGCTTGCATAGTCAGGGAATCCGTGAGCGTCTGCTTTACGTGTTCGGCCTGTTCTTTCGTCAGCTTCTCGGCGAAGCGGCCATCCGTTTTTAACTGCGCTGGCCCCTTGAGTTCGCGATCATAAACCATCCAGTCAATGCTGCCTCTCCGAACGAGGAACCTGGATTGTAAAGGGGCTGTGCCGTTCATCGATACCTCTCAATTTGGTCGGGCCGCTTGTCTCAAAAATACAGTCCCCGCGACTGTTTGTTCCTAAAGCAGATACTGCAATCCCGGCTCACGCCGATAGAGCACGCCCTCGCGAAAAACGGTGGGAAGTCTCGCGCCAACGTCGATTTCTAGGATGCAGTCTTTTCGCGAGATTGCTTCGCTCTTTGCGAAGCAAGTCCAACGTATACCGCATCTCTCCACTGAAGCTGCCCACTTGAACGAGGGTTGCGATTGTGACTTCTTGCGGTGTGCGCTGGCGCAGATCCTGCAGTAAATCGGTGACGCGCGCATAGTCGAGCGGCGGTCATCGTGGCGGCTGGAGGCCCTGAGAGGTCAGCCACTCGCTTATATGCGAGCCGGTCTCGGCCTGTCGGGCCTTCTTCAAAATGGCTCCCCATCCACCCCAGGCGCGACCGCATCAGCCTGCGCACGCAGACGCATTGCCCTGTCAGCCAGACGTTCTTCTAATGATCGGGTTTGCTTGAAACGACGCCGCGGGGCGCTAGAAGTGTTTTCCAAGCATCTCCTTCAGCGTCGAGGCGTCTAGCATCGACTCCGCCAGCAGCTTCTTGAGCTTCCGGTTCTCCTCCTCCAGGGCCTTCAGCTTGCGCGCGCCGGAGATCTCCATCCCGCCATAGCGTGAACGCCACCTTGTAGAACGTCGCATCGCTGATGCCATGCTTGCGGCACAGATCACTCGCCGACATCCCGGCAGCGTGTTCCTTCAGGACGTTGATGATCTGCTCTTCGGTGAACCTGCCTTTACGCATCGTCCGTCTCCTGACTGGAGAACAGAACCCTAACTCAAAACCGGGGGCGTTTCAGGGGAGCAGGTCACATCTAGTCCCGGCCCTGATCGCCTGCGGCATCCTTGCCGCCTGACGTCGACGTACCGCCACCGCTACTCGAACTTTGGGACATGCCTGTCGTTCCGCTAGGATCTTTTGAGGGCGTCATCGAACTCGCGGCCGGATCGCCCGTGACAGCGCCTCGGCCGTTCGGGCCGCCGTCCGACTGCGCGGACGCGGGCGACGCGAGAAGAATCAGGATCGTAAGGCAAACAGCGTCTTCATTGGCATCTTCCTCTTTACACTATCGGCGGCCCGCGCCGCGCTCGTTAGCGGGTAGCCGTTTGGACGCGAGGCAGCAGGACAATAGGAACCGTCATACCTCCGATCGGTTGACAGCGGCCGCATGCCGAAAGGAGTCCGCATGGAAAGCACCGTCGTCGCAGATTTCGACACCCGACGCGCGGCGGAACTTGCGGCCGAGTACGTCGTCCAGGAACGCGGGGTTCCGAGGGGCGATATCTTCGTGCAGCCTACGGGCGCCGCCAACACTGCCGGCGACCGCCCGGCCGGCGCCGACGCGAAGGCCGCACCGGCGCCGGAGCAGAGCGGAAAGCTAAAGGGGCCGATCAAGGGGTCGCTCGACCTTCAGGGCGACGATCCGAAGTGCGTCGCCGATGCTCTGAAAGACGCCGGTGCCAAGGCCGTTCGGACAAAGTGAGGCGCGGTCCATGCCCGACTATCCCAAGCCGCCATATCCAAGCCAGCGTCAGCCTATGCCCGGCTCGACCGCGAAGATGCATCCGCGTCCGGACCACGGCGAAACGAGCTATAAGGGCTCGGGACGGCTTCAAGGCAAGCGCGCCATCATCACCGGAGGCGACAGCGGCATCGGGCGCGCGGTCGCCATCGCCTTCGCCCGCGAGGGCGCCGACATCCTTATTGCCTACCTTGACGAGACCGACGATGCCAAGGAAGTCGCAGCGATCATCGAAAAGGAGGGACGCAAAGCCGCCTTGGTCGAGGGCGACCTGCGCTCGCCCGACCATTGCCGCGCCGTGGTCGATCGTGCCGTACGGGATCTCGGCGGCGTCGACATCCTCGTAAACAACGCCGCGCATCAGGCGACATTCGCCGACATTGGGGACATCAGCGACGAAGAATGGCGCATCACGTTCGAAGTGAACATCCACGCGGTGTTTTTCCTCGCGAAAGCCGCAGTGCCTCACATGACGCCCGGCAGCTCCATCATCAACACGGCGTCGGTGAACGCCGACATGCCGAACCCAATCCTGCTCGCCTACGCGACGACGAAGGGCGCCATTCAGAACTTCACCGGCGGCCTGGCCCAGATGCTGGCGGAAAAGGGTATCCGCGTGAACGCGGTGGCGCCCGGGCCGATCTGGACGCCGCTCATCCCGTCGACGATGCCGGACGACGCGGTGAAGAACTTCGGCAAGCAAGTGCCAATGAAGCGCGCCGGTCAACCAGCGGAGCTCGCTACGGCCTATGTGATGCTCGCGGACCCTTTGTCGAGCTACACCTCAGGCACGACCATCGCCGTCACCGGAGGCAAGCCGTTCATCTGAGGTATGGCAGGTATCAAGCATCCGGTGACACCGGACGGGCGCTATTTCGTCGTCAAGGGCAAGCTCTGGCGCTTAAGCAATCCGGACATCGAGCCGCGCGACAGGGTGCGTCTCGTGAAGGCGCTCATGGACGCACGGCGCGCCGCCAAGGATGCCAAAAACGCGGGAGACCGCGACGTCGAGTTGGAAGCCCATCGCAGGGTCGACGAGGCGAAGCGCAGCCTAGGCGAGCGCGGGCCGGTCTGGTGGGACGACGGCGCCCCTGACTACAACCGGCACGCCGTCAAAAACACCCCGTACGCCGGGTGGTACGCCAAGGCTAGGCGATGGGGCTGATCCGCGGCGACGCGACTAGGCCTCGGACTTGAGGGCCCGAAGCCGTTTGTGGAGGAAGGCGAGAACCATGATCTCGTGCGAGGTCAGCTTCGCGTACTGTCGCTTGAACTTCTGCGCGATCTTGGCGTCGATCATCTTGATGAGATCGCCGGACATATAGGCGCTCAGGATCTCCGGATGGACGTAGCTCTTGCGGCAGATGGCAGGCGTATTGCCGAGTTGCTTGGCCACCTTTTCGATGCCGCGACGACGTTACGCTTGGCTTCGGCCTGGCTGTCGTACTTCTTGAACTCCGAGAGCGCGAGGGCCGCAAGCACCGTGCCGGCCCAGGTACGAAAGTCCTTGGCGCTGAAATCCTGTCCCGTGATATCCTTGATGTAGCCGTTGACGTCGCCGGAATCGACCGTTCGGGATGCTCCATCGTCATCGAGGTACTTGAAGAGTTCGTGCCCTGGAATCTCGGCGCAGCGCTTTACGATGGCGGCGATTCGCCTGTCCTCGACCTGGAGCTTCCATTGTTTGCCGGACTTTCCTGTAAAGTCGAAGCGCAGCACGCCTCGGCCGATCGCCACGTGCTTGCGCCGCATCGTGGTGAGCCCGTACGATTTGTTCTTCTCGGCGTATTCGGCGTTGCCGACGCGGATGAGCGTCTTTTCAAGCAAGCTGACGATCGTCGCAACCTTCTCGCGGGGGAGACCGTCCAGCTTCATGTCCGAAGCGACGCGTGCACGCAAGGCCGGCAAGGCCGCCGCAAATTGCATGATATGCTCGTACTTGTTTTGCTCCCGAAGCTCTCGCCACTTCGGGTGATAGCGGTACTGCTTGCGCCCGCGCGCATCGAGCCCCGTCGCCTGGATGTGTCCGTTGGGAGACGGACAGATCCAGACGAACTGCCTTGCGTAAGTCCTCGCCATCCAAAAACATCAGATCAAACGCGCAATACAGGAGCTTTGCTTCGTGACGTAATGCGTTCTGCAGCAGTTGGAAGTGCGAAACGCCGTCCTCGCCGATGGCGACCAGCTCGCCGTCGATCACCGCGTCGCTCTTCACGTCTTCGAGCGCCTTCGCTACCTCGGTGTATTGAGTGGCTGATGATCTTGCCGCTGCGGCTGTAGAGCGCTACTTTGCCGCCGCGGATCTCCGAAACCATTCGGAAGCCGTCGTACTTGTCCTCGAACACCCAATCTGGGTCGTCGAACGGGGCGTCGGTCAGCGTCGCCAGCATTGGCTGCAGGCGTTTCGGCAGTGTGGACCTGCGATTCATCTCCGCGCGGACTTGGGGTCAAGGACCGGCTTGGCGGCCGGAGCGCGCTTCCATGAGGATGATGCGATCGGCTTTCGATCACTGGGAAGGCCAATCACAGTTTTGAGGATCCGCCATGCGCGCGTTCGGACGAAAACGAACCCTTCCCAGAGCTTGGCAAACCAGGGAATCGTCAGAAGCTTTGGCTTCACGATCACGAAAAGCCGCTCGACGGCCAGGAGACTGAACGCGTAGCAGGCGACCATCATCGCCGTGCCGGTGATCCAGTGGCCTTTTCCGGCTACGGCTACCGCAGCGAGCTTCAGCGGCTCGACGGTGGCGGTCGGCACCGCCAGCAAGAGCAGGGATGGATAGGGTCCAAGACCTTCGATCGTCCGTCTCAGCCTCATGCGAAAGGACTCCACCGGCGATTAACCGCGGCGGCAATCAGATGTTCCGGAGGAGGAACATCCGGCCTCTTGGCTTGTTTTAAGCGCGCGAGCAGTTTGGGAGGAGACGACATGTGCGCGACCATCGATCGAACGGCTCAGAGAGTAACTGAATTTTTGAATCTGGAGGCCGAGGTCCAGACCCGGCGGCGCAAGCCCACCCGGCAACCGGTTTCCATGACCGGCAAAGGCGCCGTCGTCCGCATCCGCCGGCGCGTGCGGTCGTCGTCGTTGTCGGGTTTGTCGGTAGTCCGCGCGCTCTTAGCCACAGCTGATTAGCGGTGCAAAAGCGCCGCGAATGGCAGACACGGCGAAAGCAGACGCGAAAAAACAGGGTAAGGATGAGGCACGCGTGGTGGTCCATCGCACGGGCGAGCAGAAGCCGCTGCCGCTAGGGGCCGGCGCTCGGATGAATGCCAGGGTCGTATTTGCGCTCGTCCTGGTCGCCCTCGCGTTGTGGACAGCCTCAAGCTTTCTGCCGCCTCTCATCTGGGCCACTATTCTGGCCGTCGCGCTGTGGCCCCTATATCTGAAGTTCGCTATGCGGTTCATGGCCGGTCCATCGGCATCGGCGGCGTTCGTCTTCACGGTGCTCGTCGCGCTGATTCTGGTTACGCCGATCTCGCTCGCCGTCTATATGATCACCCAGCAGAGCGACATGCTCATCGATTGGCTGAAGAAGGCTCGGGAGGGCGGGGTCGAAGTGCCGGACTGGGTTGCGCGCTTGCCCATCGCAGCCGAAAGCATGGACCAATGGTGGCGCGCCAATCTTTCCGATCCGAAGGCAGCCACTGCCTGGCTGAAGACGCTAAATGCCGACAACTTGTCCGATCTATTCACTACTTTTGGCGCCCAACTGATCCACCGCTTGTTCCTGCTGTTCTTCTCGCTGCTTGCCTTGTACGCCTTGCTCCGTAGCGGTCGAGCGGTCGCCGGCCGCGTCCTCGAGACGTGTGATCGTCTGTTCGGCGAAGCGGGAGAGGGCCTCGTGGAAAAGATGGTCGACGCGACGCGGGCAACCGTGAACGGAACGGTGCTGGTCGCCCTGGGCGAGGGACTTGCGATCGGCGTCGCCTATTTCGTAGCCGACGTCCCGAATGCACTGACGTTCCTGATCTTCACGACCGCCTTCGCGATGATCCCGTTCGGCGCCTGGCTGGCTTTCACCGTAGCGTCAATCGTGACGATCTCGGGAGGCGGAAGCGGGATCGCGGCGGCCGGCGTGTTTCTGTGGGGCTCCATAGTCATGCTCGCCGGCGACAATTTCGTCTGGCCGTCGCTGGTCAGCGGCTCGGCGAGGCTTCCTTTCCTGCTCGCGTTCGTGGGAATCTTCGGCGGGCTGGCCGCGTTCGGCCTGATCGGATTGTTCATCGGACCGGTCATCATGGCGGCGCTGCTGGCGATGTGGCGCGAATGGATATTCCGACCGGCGCCACAGGCGTGAAGAGCCGCCCGGCCCCGCAGCTCCGGGGTCACTTGGCCAGTCCCGCGTCAATCTCAATCTTCCTTCCTTAGAGGGTCGACGGGCCAGCGCTGTGACCGCGGTGCACCCAAAGGTTGGCGGCTCTGATCCCGCTCGATCTGATTTTTACGCATCAGGTCAACCTCGGCTTGAACTCTGGTCGTGTCTTCATTCAGCCGCTTCAATTCAATCAGGAGCGCCTCGGCGAGTTGCTTTTCGCCTTCGACCACATCGAGCTCAATCTGCCTTAGCTCGTCCATGATCGCGTCCTTGTGCATCATCACGGGTTCCACTGTGCCAAGTCGATATACGCGCTCCCTGTGTTCTCCAACCGCTTGAAAAAGCAATCGGTTCCTAGCGATCCTCGACAGTGCGCGGGTTAAAGGAAGCTTCGTCCGGTGATAGGTCGTCCTTGGGAAAGTCCGGCAATAGGAACGCTGAAGAGACGGCGCGGTTGTTGCGTTTCCAGCGCCTATACGCGCTGGGACGACCAAAGTGGAGACTTGGCTTCAGCGCGTCCCCTCTCGCTGAGGTCGTTTTTTTCAGCAACAAGTGGCAAGCTCGTTGGACATTTTCTGATGAGGTGAGTGATGACATCGGCCTCAGCGCTTTCCGCATGTTCATTGAGGGCGCCTATTACGCAAAGGGCAGCGCGAGGCGAAAGAGCAGCCGGATTACGTTCGTCCCGCGCGACGCTCTGCGATCGAGGCTGCAGCTCTGGCGGCGGGTCGTGGCACATGGTGCGGTTTGACTGGTGACATGCTGAATGCTGACGTCCAAAGCGAACCTGATCCGCGCCCGGAACGTCGATCAGCTCGGTAATATGGCGCAAACGCCACAAGCTAAATTTGTCTGGCTGAAGCCACCTTTTAAGTGAACGGTCCCGGTCGGGGCTGGGGGGCAAAAACCGGGACCGATAGGCGGGCAGATAGGCGGGGCCATAGATGTTGCCGTGTTGGCCCAAATCCATTCCGAGGAGGCGGCATTCCGGCTGAGTAGAATGTTAGGGATGGATTAGTTTGTTCGCCTTTTAGGCCGGACATCAGTCGGCAATATGCCGCTGCCAACACCCGGTGAAGTCCACCGACTAATATGATGGTGGATACCGATCTCTGCGCGGCGCAAACGGCTGAAACACTCTTCTGCCTGATTAGTGCACGCACCATCCAAGGAGTAAGCTTCTTGGTGGTTGATTCGTTTCATTTCAAAACGTTCGTGTAATCCATTCCAAGAAGCGGCTTCGTCGGCATGAACGACAGTCCCCTTCGTAATGCGGGCACGGATGAAAGCGGCGGCTTGGCTTTCAGAGCCAAACACTGCTGGCACCGAATTTCTGCCGCGCTCACGGACGACGACGACGACCTTCCGTTTCCCATTTTGATTGCGGGCATATCGGCGGTCGCGGCGATATTCTTTCTGGTTTGCTGGCTTTACGTAACCGCCAAAATAGCCGCCATCCACTTCCGCCACTTTACCTTCGCCGCCGACGACACGACCCTTCATTTCCTCGGCCATTGCTTCACGTAGCTTATGCAGGAGGACCAACGCAGACTTGTAGGACAGGCCCATGTCGTTGCACCGTTGATTTGTCTAGCATTTTCGCGCTTTTCGGCAAATGGTTTTCCAAAAATTCCCCCGAGTTTTCCAAAACTCGCCTCGCTATTTCTTTCTTTAAAGTCGCTGCAACTGGGCTATATCGTCGGTTGGAAATTCCAGAACAAATCGGTGATGGAAATGCTGACGCACAAAGAGGTCCGAAGTTTTTTGCGGGATTTAGTGCGTCAATCGAACTCGACCAGTTGCGAGTTGATGCGCTGCGTAGTTTGGCATTCCATAGACTGTACGACGACCACTTATGGCGAGTTTGGCGGCGTGACCATACCGACTTTTTCGGGACACATCTCAAAAGCGTTGACGAAGTATCGTCCTCGGTACTGTTTGAGATAACTGAGGTCGCCTGCAAGTATGATCCAGGAACGATCAGAGCGGTCGTATTGGATGTCTGTGGCGAGGAAGTCATGTGCGGAATTGATGAAAGGTAATATTCGCACAGCGGAGGCGTTTTTCGCGGAATTGATCGGTGTGATCGACCACCGAAAGTTGGACAGGTCGACGTATCGTGATCCCGGGCAATCGATCTGCGGATGGTTCGCCGTTTGCGATCCGCTGCAGATCTCGAACGATCCGGAATGCCAGTACGGGATGCCGGTGGGGTGCGTGAACTAGTAGCATCTTATTTTACCGGTATCCGGCCCAAAGAGACGGCTAAAATACTGAAGGCGACCGACCCCTTGAGTGGCGCTCCCATCGCATGAATGCGCACCGTCGTTAAGTTCTGACAGCATAGGTGCCGCTAGGCTCCCCGCAGCGAATCCGCATCCTTTTTGATTGTACCCTCGGAGACGGAATCCGGAGCGGGACAGTCGCCAGCTTGGCCATAAGGCGTACCCTTCGGTCCAGGTCGGATGAAGCGCATCCGCTCCGTCCCTAGGATACGCCGGGATAGACCGCCGACTTCAGCAGGCCCGCAAGATGCGCGGCGTTGGAAGCAAGCATCGCGGTGGTCTGCATCGTCTTGTCGTATGGCTTCTCGAGATCCTTGTAGTCGGTCGATGCCATCGCTTCGCCGACCCAATAGGTTCCGCCGCCGGCCGGAATGGTGAAGCCGACGTCGTTCAGCGCCTGAAACAGGTCGGCATGGCAGTGGTGTGCGCCGTCTTCATTGCCGACAACGGCGACGATCGCGACCTTGCCGAAGGATGGCATGCGGTTCTTGCTGTCGGTTGCATCCAGGAATGCATCCATGCGCTCCATCACCCGCTTGGCGACGCTTGACGGCTGGCCGAGCCAGATCGGGGTCCCCACAATCAGAATGTCGGAGGCGAGGATCTTGCGGCGCAATTCGGGCCATTCATCGCCGGCGCCTTCATCCGACGTGACGCCGGGCTTGATATTGAGATCGACGACACGAACGACCTCACCGGAGACCCGATGCTGCCTGAGGGCATCGAGCAACTCTCCGAGCAGCTTGTCGGTCGAGGAGGGGTCCTTGCCGCGCTTAAGGGTGCAATTGAGGGCGATGGCTTTCAGAGTATTGGGCGGCATTGCTTCGGCTCCTTTCTTTCGGAGCCAATGCGAGGCGGAATTGTTCGTTCCTATCGCCTGGGTTGCCGTGGAAGCGCCGATCCAAGCGTTGCGCAAAGCCGTCGGGCGTCGGCCGGCGCCGCGCCTTTCTGGTCATTGTCGAAATAGACATAGACGTCACACCCCTGCCGCTTCCGGCCGCGGATGCGCTTTGCCCAATTGGCGAGCTCGGCCGGCTTGTAGTGCCCGCTGTATCGTCCCCCAGGACCATGGCCGCGGATGTAGACAAAGTCGGCGGTCCGCTTCCAGGGCGCCGGCGCGTCGTGATGATCGGAAATGCACAATGCGATGGCGCGCCGCAAGGAGTTTGAGGATGCGCGGCTCGTACCCGCTGGGATGGCGGAATTCGAACGCATATCGCCGCCGCCGTTTTAACAGCTTGAGGAACGAGGCCAGGCGCTCGGTGTCGATCGGGAAGTTCGGCGGGAGCTGAAACAGGATCGGACCGGCCTGTGCCAGCAGCGACAGCCCGTCTTCGAGCAGTTCAAGACTGTTGACCGAGTTTTCGGACAGGCGCTTCCAGTGCGCGATGAACTTCGACGCCTTCCAGGCAAAGACGAAATCCGCATCGGCATCGCGCCAGCCTGTGACCGCCTTTTCCGTCGGTGTGCGGTAGAATACGCCGTTCAGCTCCGTGGTGGCGAACTTGGTCGCGTAATAGTCGAGCTGCCGCTTGAGCGGCAATCCCTTGGGGAAGAACCGCCCGCGCCAGGATTCATAGTGCCAGCCGAAGGTGCCAATCAATACGCGCGCCATGCTGTGGACCGAACTATTGAACAGAGCTGTCGATCTAGGATTTGGACTTGGTGATCCCCTCGGGCGCGGCAAGGTTGGCTTCCCAGCCAAACACCGAGCGGCCCTCGAGCGCAGGGGAGCGGGCGCGTTCGTTCGCGACGAATGCCTCGAATGACGGGCCGGCGGCAGTTCGTTCCAACCCGCGGGCCTGATCGTCCAGCCGCTTCAATGCCTGCATCTGCTCGTCGCGGCCGAGTTTTGCCTGCTGCACGGCCGATTTGAGCACGCGGATGGTTTCGTCATAGACCTTGATCGGCACCGGAAAGGGATGACGGTCCTTGCCGCCGTGGGCGAGCGAGAAGCGTGCCGGGTCGCGGAAGCGATAGGGTGTCCCATGAACGACCTCGGCGACCATTGCGAGCGACTGCACCGTGCGGGCGCCTACGCCAGGCGTGAGGAGCAGTTCGGGAAAGTCTAGCGGACCGCGATCGGCAGCCGCGGCCAAGGTGCCATGCAAACGGCGGACGAACACGTCGCTTGAGCGCAGGTCGTGATGCGCGGGCATCACCAAATGCAGCAGATCCGGTTGCGAAGTCGCGCTCTGCGTCAGCTCGGCATATTCGCGCGCGATGCCATCGGGCCCCCGGGGGGTGAGCAGATCGAGCTGCGCATGCCGCGAGCCTTCGGCGCGATGATCAGTGAGATTGATGATCTCGCCCTGCGTCGGGCCGTCGATCGCGCTGTGCGGTTCGTCGACAAAGCTGCGAAGGCCCTCAGAGTGCCAGTGATAGCGGCGGGCCTGCCGCTTGTCGCCGTTCATACCCTGTTGGACGACGGTCCATTTGCCGTCGTCGGTAACGAAGAAGCCATGCAGGTAGAGCTCGAACCCGTCCTGCATTGCAGCACTATCGACCTTGGCGACCAGCCGGCTGGACCGGGTGAGGGCACCACCATCGAACCCGACGCGGTCGCCAAGGGCGGCCAGTTCTTCGGGCGTTCGTCGCGAGTGCTTGCCGCGCCCGCCGCAGACGTAAATTCCGAGCTCGCTTTGCAGCGGTGCAAGACCCCGCTTCAGCGCGCCGATGACGCTGGTGGTGATGCCGGAGGAGTGCCAGTCCATGCCCATCACTGCGCCGAACGACTGGAACCAAAATGGATGCGAAAGCCGTTGCAGGAAGGCGTCCCGGCCGTAGTGATGAACGATGGCCTGCGTGATGATGCCGCCCAGCATCGACATGCGCGCCGCCAGCCATGGAGGCACCCGGCCGCCATGAAGCGGAAGGTCGGCGCTGCCGGTGCGTCTGGCCATCGGGTGTTCCAGTCATGAATCAGGACGCAATCTACCAGCAACGCGCTCGCGAGCACAGAAGGTAGCGTCTACTCCCTGCCTGGAAGGATCGTATCCAATACCTTTGCCGCGCCGCTGCATGGCGCGGCGCGCGTTTCAAGTCGGAATACTTACCGCTGGTACGCCCGTTCTCCGCAGTATCCGACCTGTTGAAGCGCGTGCGCGAAGCCGGCGTCAAGATCGCAATCGGCACATCGGCCAAGAAGGACGAACTCGGCAGATACCTCGACATCGCGCGCATCGCCGACCTCGTCGACGTGACGGCTTCGTCCGAAGATGCCGAAAAATCGAAGCCGGCACCCGACATCTTTGAGGTCGTGCTGAAGAAGCTGAAGATCGAAGGCCGCGACGCCGTCGCGATCGGCGACACGCCCTACGACGTGTTGCAGTTGCTCATATTGCTGAGGGAGATCACGGTGAATTACATGGCACCGCTACAGGCTAGATTCCTCGTTCGGAGAGGAAGCACTGACTGGATGGTTTATGATCGAGAACGCAAGGGCGCAGCGCAGTTGAAGGATTACAGCTTGGCCGAGAAGCTGACGAAGGAGCAGGCTGAGCAGATTAAGCAGAGGCTGGCGACTGGGAGCTGTCAGCCCACTTGAACTAGCCAGAGACGCCCTTCGCGAAGTCAATCACCTGAACCATTCTCGCGGGACTATCCCTGCACTGAAATGGCCGGGACCACCCCGGCCATTGTGGTTTCAGTGCTGCGCGCGCCTACGCAGACTTCTTGAAGATAGGGCGAGGCGGCTTGCCACGACTGTCGAGGAGCGTCGCAGTTTGAGCAAAGGCGCTAGCCGCAAAGAGCAATGCGACGAGTCCAATTAGCGGCTTCATGATTCCTTCCCCTCTGCTGTCGAACGCGGGTTCACTTCCCCTTCCCCTTCGCCTTCAGCCCCAATCTCCACTGCCGATGCTTCATCGCAGCAACGATCGGAGGTAGATCGAAGCTAGCACCGACAACAGAAACGCAATTATCGCCGCCAGGAAGACCGGGGTCCCGGAAGGTGCCAACGCATCCCGAATTCGCCGGAGAAACCTCATTTCATGGCCCTCAGCCCGACATCATCAAACGCAGCAACAGCCTAACACGTCGGTCCCTCAAAGATGGTCAGTCTTCAAACCCGTGATCAACCCGTGATGCCACCTTGGAACTTAGGAGTTCCCTTTCTTCGCGGCAAAAGTTCCGATGGTGAAACGCCGTAGTTCCCGGAGTCCCGCAATTGTTGAAAACGCTAGTCCCACTCTTGCCGGAGCTAGATTTTACCCCGAATAGATTTTCGAAACTAAACCGGCAAGGGGCCGCGAGTGCAGCGGCCCCTTTCGATTCCGATCAAGCGCCGTTTTGGTTTGGCGCGCGGCCCAAACTAGTAAGTCCCGGCGCTCTGGGGAGGAGCGCCGGGGCTTTGGGGGCACTAAATGAATGCGCCAACTTGGGGGAAAACGCATCCTGTTGCCTAATTCTCCCGAGCCTGGAATCGTTCCTAATCAGCGGCCTGTTTTGGAACGGTGACGAGCGGGGCTTGCGGGCATATGCCGATGATCGCGCCGATCGCGAGCGGAGAAAAGCCGCTAGGGATCGCGGCGAGTGGGCGCGAGCGAACGAGGAATTGGTGGCCTGGAATTAAACGGTAGTTGGTCAGTTTGATATGGCAGCGCTCCGTCCTTGGTTTAGGCCCCGCGCAAGCGCATATTGGCGGGATGACAGAAACACATGTAATTTTCCAAGCTGAGAAGGTTTCCAAAGACGGGTGGAGGATCGTGTGCCATTGCCCTGATGGAAAGACCGATTTCGTAACCGGGTTTTTGGACGAACAATCCACCGTAAATTGGCTCAAAACCGAGCACTGCGCCCATTGGCTCAAGGTAAGGGGCTATCTCCCGTGACGACCATCCCAAGCGTCCCAGGAGACTCCAACCAGCTCGCTAAGTCGCATAGTGCGCGGACAAGACGGGCATGGAAACGCGCTCATCTCCCACTAGTGGTCTTCCTGATCGCGTTTTGTCACGCGGTGGCTCCCGTTTGGGCAGTGAAAACCGATAAGCTGGAGGAAACGCGGAAGTCCTTTCGGCCTTCGACTATAGCCGCTCTACCGAAGAGTCGATCAGCGAGTTGACCGGTTCACCTGCGCGCGCGAAATAGCCCAAGAGGAAACGGCCCCAGCACCTCTGGGGGCCTGGGGAGGGCCGGTGGCTGGGGCCGTCACTTGATCCGCCGATCTATCTCTTGGAGGTCGGCAGCTTCGATACTGCGCCCCTCTCTGCCTCCCGCAATAGCGCCATGCGCGTCATCTGGGTTGTCGCAGCAACTATGCTCGGTATCATGCAGATGCAGTCCATTCGTGCCGCTGAGGCGCTGTCACGCGCGCCGACATTCAACGTCTAACTCGGCCCTAGCTTGTATCCCCTCGCTGGCTTTTTGGAGTGAGCCCTGTCTAGCAGCGTCAAGTATAGGCATCACCAGTTCAAAGAATCGCTCAACGTCGGAGTGACTTCTTAGACCGGCGGCCTAGATGGTCGACGAGAACCCAAACTACCCCGATCACGACAGCAGCGACTGCTATTGCATCGATGATCAAAAGCACTGGTATTTGGCGCAAGAATTTTACCCCTAATGAAAAAGGCCGCAGTGCGCAGGTGCACTGCGGCCTGTCCGGGAAAATTGCCTGTCAGTGCAATGATAATACTTCCAGCCCCGGTTGAGATCGAAGCTGCCTCACGGATTTAGGGGAGTGGAGTCTAAACTGCTGTTCCAGTATACGGAACATCACGCGTGTTGCTGGGCGGTGACAGGAAATCCACGAGGCGATCGACAGCCTTTCTGCGCGGACAGTCGATTGTCCCCGGCCGCATCGGTCAGCCAGAGACGCCCTTGGCGAAGTTGATCACCTCGCCCCAGTCGAGCCGCGTGTTGACCCAGCCGAGCTTCCCGCACGCGGTGCACTTGAGGTGAGCCGAGATGTCGTACCAGTCCCAATCGGGAGGATCGGCGAGCTTCAGCCGGCCCGTTGTGGTGCCCACAGCCAACAAAGACCAGTACGGTCTTGAAGCCGGCGTTGCGATCGACGGGGCCAGACCAGTAGCGGAGGAAGCGAGCGGGCTTTTTTACGCCAAGGCATGCGCCCATGATCGCGCCGGTCGCGCGCGGAGAGAAGCCGCTAGCAATCGCGGTGATGACGGCTTGCTCACCCAGAGATTGGTCAAGGCGCGGAATTAAAGGCCGTCACGCGGCGGCGTCGACGGTCGCAATTACACCGCGCATGTCGCAGGCTAGTTGGCGATAGGTGCGCTCCGAGGCGCAGGTATAGTGCTCGCTTGCTTCCGTCCGCCTCCCGGCTAGCGATCAAGTCGCACTCCGTGGCGAGACTCTCAAATCGTTCCAGCTTGGCCAGCAATGGAGTCATGGGCAGATTTCCCTGAACGCGTACTGAGGGACCAACCACGCTACTATTTGGATTAGCTCTTGGTGAACATCGTTATTAGGCAGAATTATTTTTGTTGGCGGATCGACTGCCCGATCTCAATCCGCCGGCGGCTCAGCTGGCATTTTGCGCCTGCTCTCTCGTGGCCGGGAGCCAAGAAGATCTGACCAGAAGGATCGATCCCAAAAAGTACGCCGCCGGTCTCAAAAATACACGCCCGGCGGCGTTTTCTCCCCGAACCGGGACACTGAAATTCCCAGTACAGCTTGGATTGCAGGGCCCGTGCCACCAGCCTATGACGTTGGGATCTGACGGCACGTCGTTAAGACGAACCCGGATTTGCTGCACTGCCAATCATTGCCGAGCGCTCCACTCGAGACGGAATGGGGAGCGGCCATCGCGAACAATATCGCCGCGCAGGTCAACGAAGCCGCGGTCACCGCGAAACGAGCTTTACGCATCCACACTGAATTCATCATCATGGCCGTTGTCCTTCTGGATGATCGAAGGCTAGGCCGACTGTGTTTCAAGACCGCTTCGCGGCTTTCGGAAATGGTTTCGTTCGCAGCCGCGAAGCGGCTGGCTAGGAACCTTTCGTGTTTTTCAGCCTAGAGATTTGGGGCAACTTTTCGTTTGGCGGAGGTGGAAAGATGTTGAAGCGCTCCTGGACCGCCGAAGAAATCGAAAAGTCAAAAGCTTTGGCGGGCAAATTACCCACTGGCAAAATCGCCGAGCAATTGGGCCGCGGTCCGGTGGCGATCACAATGAAGGCGCGCCAGCTCCAGATCTCTTTGCGAACCCACGGCGCCAGTTCCCCGTCGCAAATATTCAAAGAAACGGCCCCAGCGAGGGGTACAAGCTGAGGCCGAGGCCGAGTTGGCGCGATTGGTTCATCGGCCGGTACCGCTGGCCGGCACCGAATCTGCGATACGGTAGCCGTCGCGCCCATGTTCCAAATAGAAACGTTCAGCAGTTCTGGGGCCATGGGGCCCGGTGCAGGGGCCGTCACTGCGTTCAGCTGGGCGGCGCCACCACCGAGGTACTGGATGCTCACCCGGAGGTCGGTGAACTTCGCCGACCGGCTCTTGCCGGCGGAACTCCGGACGTCTCCCGGTGGCCGCACGGGTTGGCCTTTTTTATTGAGGGCAAATTGTCAAACCCTAAGGTCAATTGAAATCTTTCAATAGTGGTGACTTTCCAAAAAAATCGAGGGCTCCCTGTCTAGTTCGCCATCGAGGAACGGTGCCATCCGGCATCGGTTGGTCCTGCGCGCCATCACCGCCGCGATGGCGCGGCTCCGCCCCCGGCGACACACACACACCTCCCGCACGCCGGGCGGCGGAGCTTGCCTTCGGCGCGAGGTGTCCGGTATGGGGAATGCAACTACTGTCATAGGCGTGCTCTTGGTGCTCGCCGGCTTCTGGCTGATTTTCGGTATGCGCTAGTGGGGCTGAGGCGAAAAATTCCTCAGATCGAGGTGCGCACGTTGGCAGTTGGCCGCACATCGTGCAAATGCCACAGCCTTGGTTCCACCGACATGCCGTCCTTTCACGTCAGGGAACCGGAAACTTACGCGCGGGTCGGGGCTTGTTTCCGGGGAGGAGACGGTGATGACAATGCAAGCGTACGGAATAACGGAAGGTGGTTCGCTCAGGCATCGTAATCGGCACGGCGGCACGCCGCTGGTGATTGCAGCCGCGGTTGCGATCCTTGGCGTGCTGGGCATGCTGATCGTCGACCACGGTCCGTGGAGCAAGCCGCAGGTGCAGCCGGCCGCTTCGGCCAACTCGTCGACGACCGGCGAGGCCGCGCGTTCGGCTGGCGCAACGGTAATGCCGACCAAGCCGAAGGCGCCGATTGAGCCCGTTCCACCTGGCCCGAAGCCAGCGCAACCGGCAAACCCAATCCCGCCGCAATAGATGCGGACGTTCGTGGAGATGCCCCCGATGACGCGGAGCACAGGAATTATTCCGTCCCGCTAAGGGGAACGGTCTCGACCCGAACCTCACCTCTAAGTCCGACGTGGCAAACATTGCGACGGCGCGCCTCAATCTCGGCATTCGCCAGGTGATCGATTTGAGCGGCCCAAGCATTCGACATCGACACGCTTTGCGTGGGCGTGACCGGCTGAAGATGAATATGCCCGGTCTCCCGTGAACGAAGGATGCTTGACGGCAGAAAATGGTAATTGATCAAAGGAACGTCTCGGTTTTTTTCTGCGTTATTGGCGCGGATGAAAGGAGATCCACGATGCGTAAACTTGCTTTTGCTCTGGCCGCAGTCGGCGCCCTGTCTACTGCTACCGTCTCATCCGCTGAAGCCCGCGGCTTTCATGGTGGATGGCGTGGTGGTTGGGGACCGGGAATCGGTTTCGGTCTTGCTGCCGGCGCTCTAACCGCTGGCGCTATTGCGGCCTCGCCTTACTACTACGGGCCGGGCTACGGATATTACGGGCCTCGCTATTATGCCCCGAGATACGCCTACTATGGGCCGGGGTATTATCGGCCGTACTATCGCCCGTGGGGCTACTGGTAATAGGAAGGCCCGGTCATTCCGGGCCTTTCTTTTGTCACTCACCGTCCCTTGCCCCGCCTAAAGGCCGCGAGACGTTCTGCTTGGCCTATTTGTTCACCATTGTCCCACGCCCACTCTGGCGTGTGTTCTATAGTCTTTTGTTGAAGAGGTGCAGTTGGGGCAGTGCGACGCTATTTAGCGCTTGCATTGTCATCGAGGCTGTCAAATCCGCCGAGTTGGACAATCTTTTCTAGGTCGCCAAGCGTGACGACGTGGCGCTTCAAATCAAGAATGCCTTGGGCTCGGAATGCCTGAAGGACGCGGTTGACATGCACGACGCTCAGTCCAAGCGCGTCGGCGAGTTTCGATTGAGTGATTGGAAAGTCAAACTGCTCGTTAGCGACCAGATCCATCGCGCCAAGCCGCTGGCGCAGTTCGGCAATCAAATAGGCCATGCGTCCCGATGCCGATCGTGTGCCCAGATTGACGATCCATTGCCGGAACAAGGCGGCGTCAACAAGCGATTCGACCGCTTGAATGGATCAGAGACCGCCGCGCGCGCGGTCGGTGGCGTTCATCATGAGGTGGTGCCTGCGACATAGCGACACCAAGTCCCATCAAACCAAAGAAACCTTCATGAGCACCGGCAGTTGCCATCCGCCATTTGCGTCTAGCCAAGGGAAGGACAGTAATGGGACGGCTATGGCGGATCTTGAAGGCGGCGGTTTCCGGCTTCCTGGCCAATGACGCCTTGAGCCGTGGGGCAGCAATCGCCTTTTATGCCGCGACCTCCCTCGCGCCTGTACTTCTCATCGTCGTTGCAATCGCCGGGCTCGTCTTCGGTCAGGACTCCGCGCGTGTCGCGATCAGTGACCAGCTTGGTCAACTCCTAGGACCCGCAGGTGGCGATTTCATCAAATCCATCCTCGAGCGGTCAAGCGATCCCGCCGCGGGGGCATTAGCAACGGTTCTCGGCGTGCTCACTGTTTTGGTCACTGCTTCGGGCGTTTTTGGCGAGATGCACACGGCGCTAAACGCGACGTTCAAGGCCAAGCCGATCGATGAGCCGATCTTTTCCCTGATCCGGACCCGTGCCGCCAGTCTGGGCCTCGTCGCCGCCCTTGGTTTCATGCTGATAGTATCGTTGGCCGCAAGCACCGCGCTATCCGCTCTGGGACAGGCCTTTCAGGGGTGGTTTGCCGGGAAGATTCTGTTGGCGGCCCTCAACACCGGCGTATCCCTGGCGATCTTTACGCTCCTGTTCACGGCGATCTACAAAGTCCTGCCCGATTCAGCGATACCGTGGCGCGAGCTTATGCTGGGCGCATTCGTCACAGCCGTGCTCTTTACGGTCGGCAAATCGCTCATCGGCATTTACCTCGGGCGGGCGGCGCCGAGCTCGGCCTATGGCGCGGCGGGTGCGCTGATCGTTCTGATGTTTTGGACCTACTATTCCGCCCAGATATTCCTGTTTGGCGCCGAGCTGACCAAGGCCATCGCCGACGAGCGCACGTCCGCGGGCCAAGCTGCCAGAGGAACGATTCAATAAAGCGTGAGTTCGCTTTCAAACAAGAGATCGGTGACAGCCATGACAAGATCCGTTGAGGAATTGAGGCGCGAGTCCGAGCGGAGCCGCGCGCAGCTTTCGGCGACGGTCGATCGGTTAAGAGAGCAGATCACCGATACCGCAGAAGACTTGCGCTACAAGGTCTCCCCGCAGGGGATCAAGTCAGGAGTCTCCGAATTCGTGGGTCGGAAAACCCAAGGCTGGCTCGACTTGCTGAAGCAGCAAGCCATGGAAAACCCGATGCAGACAATCGCTGCGGGGACTGCGGTTGCGGTGCCTGTCCTGCGGCTGGTCCGGGGCTTTCCACTTCCCCTTCTCATGATCGGTGCCGGCCTTGCGCTGACGTCGAAGACCGTTCGCAGCGGAGCCCTTGAGAGCGCGACGCCAACGATCGAAAAGGCCAAGGAAATAAGAGGTGAGGCCGCCGAACGCGCTCAATCCTTCGGAAAAGATATGGCGGATGGGATATCCGCAACCGGGCGAAAGGCCGCCGATCTGGCGAGCGAAGCCCAAGCCACGGCGACCGGGCTTGCCGGCGACCTGAAAGACCGGGTAGCCCAGACTGTCGATCGAGTGAAGGCAGGCATCGATACCGCCTCGGACGGGGCAAAAAATAGCATCGATCGAGCCCGTTCGACCGCGCGCGAAAAAGCAACCGCCGCACCGGAAGCCGTGCGCCAGGTCTTCCACGACAACGCCGCCTTGATCGCCGGTGTGGGGGTCGCGATCGGAGCGATTATTGCGGCCTCTCTTCCCAACACAAGGGCTGAAGTCTCTGCAATCGGCGAGGCGAGTGATGGTGTCAAACGTGCGGCAGGCAAGGCAGCTCAGTCGGGATTCGAGACGGCCAAGGACGCGGTACTGTCGGCTGCCGATGCCGCTGCCAAGAGCGTGTCGGATGCGGATCTCGGCAAACACGCCAGCCGGATGACCCGGGATTTGTCCGAAAGACTGAAGGAAGCAGCCGACGACATGGTGACGGCGGCATTCAATCCCTCTCGAACCGAAGAGAAATCGTCATGAGCGAATTTGAGACCCATATTCGACAAGCCGCGTCTTCTCAGGCACACGACTCGACCGCCTCTAACACTCTGAAGGACCAAATCGCCGAAGCAGGCGCCGACGTCAAACAACGCGCGGGCGATGCGCTGCGGGCCTCAACCGAGGCCGCGCGTGACAAGTTCAAGGAGGCGGCTGACGCGGCACGGGACGTGGCGGAGGGAGCCGCGGATCGCTTCCAGGACAAGGCCGAGGAGCAGCAGCGCTCGGGGGCAGATTTCGTGACTCGGCTCGCCGGAAACATTCGGCAAGCCGGCCATGCTTTCGAAAGCGACGCGCCATTTGCCGCGCGCGGCATCAATTCCGCAGCTGACTACGTCGAAGACGCTGCCGAGAAGATCCGCAATGGAACTTTTCGTGATCTCGTGGACGGGGCGTCCGACTTCGCGAAACGGCAGCCGGCTGCCTTTCTCGGATTGTCGGTGCTCGCTGGCTTCGCCGCTATACGCTTCTTCAAGGCGTCAGGAAGTCAGACATCCTCGGGCGGCGAGGATGCATCATGAAGACTAAATCGGATCTTCAGGCGATTTCGACCCTCCTTGGCGAGGCGCTCTCGCAGTTCGCCAAGCTCTTCCAGAATGAGATTGATCTCGCCAAGGCCGAAGCCGGCGAGAAGGTGCAGCAGATCGGCAGCGCTGCAGGCTTCTTCGCCGCGGGCGCCGTTCTAGTCATTCCCGCGCTCGTCATGGCGCTTTTTGCGCTGTCAGCAGCCTTGATCTCGGCCGGCTGGTCGCAGCCGGGTTCATACCTTGTCTCGGCCATCGTTGCGGGAGCGGTTGCCGGCGTGTTGTTCGCCGTCGGCATGAACCGCTTAGACGCCCGCAATTTGGCGCCTCGCGAAACGATGCGTCAGCTAGAGAAGGACAAGATTATTGTGAAGGAAATGGTGAGATGAGCGGCACGCAAACAGGTTTTCTGGACAATCTGAGGGACGCGGTTCGGGAAAATCCGCTTGCTGCCGCGCTGATCGGCGGAGGCGCGATATGGCTCTTGTTGGGTAACGAGACGCTGAAGAACGCGGCAAAATCGGTGAGTGGGGCAACAGCACCGCTCGCCGATATTGGAGCCAATCTGCGGCCGAGCGCGTCAAAATTCACGAGCAGTCCGCCGACCGCTCCGGAAACGGAAAATGGATTATCACAACACTTGGGCGACACCGTGCGCCATGCGAAAAGCACGGCGTCGGCTGCCGTGTCGAGCGCCGCGGATGCGGTCAAGCAAGGGTTAGATGAAGGCGTTACCTTTGCACAGGAAAACTTGGGCAAGCTCGGCGATGCGCTGCCGCGAAAGGAGACGATCGCACAGGTCCAATCGTCCTTCTCGGCGCTGCTCGAGAGACAACCGCTTCTGATCGGCGCAATAGGTTTGACGGTCGGAGCGGCGGTTGCCGGCGCCTTCAGCGGGTCAGAATTCGAAAACAAATGGGCCGGAGAGCTCAGCGACAGCGTCAAAGAGGACCTGAATGCGCGTGCGGAAGCGGTAACCCAAAGCGTGCGCGAAGCCTCCGACACGCTTAAGGCGGAAGTTAACGACATCGGCACCGAAACTCTTGAGCGGCTGCAAGAAACTGGCCGGACCGGGGCAAATGTGGTGCGGGAGCATCTAACGACGCGTTAGGCCGCGGAGGTTGGCGGCCCGAAGCTTCGCAACCTGCCGCAGCGCGTTGGCGTTTTTGCTTGGCGCTGCTTTCGCCGGCGAAGCTTCCGCCTTGCCTCCCACGCGGGTGGAGATCGGTCCGATATCTTTTTTCAGTGCGGGCGGAATGCCCCCCTAGCAATCTTTACCAATGAGCGCGCCCGTTTGTGACCGGTGCATTTTGCCTCTTTCTCGGCCCGGGGTCGCCAGCGCCAGACTCCCAGTGTTGACTAATAAAAGGAACGCGTTCTGGATCACAAGAGACGACTTGCCTTCGAGCACGCCGTCTCCCAACTACGCAATGGACGCGATGGAAATATTGCGAAGCCTCGTGCATTCACGTTCGCCGCGACAAGCTGCAAAAGCTCTTAATACGCTCGTTACTTACAAAACGAAGGGCTGCCCGACCGGGCCGGGCAGCCGTTGCTCTCCCTCTCACACGCTTTACTACGCTGCCTTGCGGTTCACGCTCTTCAGCGCCATCGTGTTCAGCTTGCTGTCCGTTGCTTTTTCCTCGTCGAGATTCTGCTGCAGGACGGAGGCGCAGTCGCTGCGGCCAAGCATGTTCGCCCATGCGATCAGGGTGCCGTAGCGCGTGATTTCATAGTGTTCGACGGCCTGGGCTGCCGCGATTAGCGCGGCGTCCAGCACGCTCTTATCGTCAACGTCGCCGGCAACTTCGCTGGCTTCCTTCAGGATGCCGTCGATGGCGGGGCAGTTGACGCCCTTGGCTTCGACGCCATGCATCTGGAAGACCTTTTCAAGCCGGGCGATCTGGCCCTTGGTCTCGGCGAGGTGAGTTTCAAAACCGTTCTTCAGGGACTGGTCGGTCGCCTTCTCGAGCATGTCGGGGAGGTTCTTGGCTATCTGCTGCTCCGCGTAATAGATGTCCCGCAGCGTGTGGACGAAGAGATCATCAAGGGTTTTGATGTCTTTTGTAAAAAAGCCCATAGCTTCCTCCGTAGGGGTTCACTTGAGGAGCAAACCATTCTGCGAAAATAGGGTTCCTGTGGCGTTCTGATCGGGCGCTCATGATGTTCCCGCGCCCCCGGGGCAGCTGCCTCAGCAAGGTTCGGGTGGTCTTGGTTCAACCTGCTCCCCAAAGCGGTTCAAATAAACATTCATCATGACGTTGTTGGGTTTCGTCCGGCCGAGCTGATAGCAGCTCGGCGGTGCATTTCACGCAGCGCAGGCGGCCGGCGAGATCGTGCAATCGCCTATGAGATCTTTGGGTAGCGTCTGAATTCCATCGTCGCTTGACCCGCCTGCCGCTCAGCTTGAATTTGGCGGATCGTCACTCGCTACGGGAAACCGGACACCGTTGCACGCAAGCTATGCGGGAGGCTCAGAGAGGGGCGCAGTATCGCGGGAGCCGGCCTCCAAGAGTTAAATCGGCGGATCAGGAAACGGCCCTAGCACCGGCCCCTTGGCCCCCAGAGGTGCTGGGGCCGGCACCGGTTTCTCGAGCACGGTACTGGCCGAAATAGGCCACTCGCCGGCACTGGCGGAAGAAGCGCCTGTCCCGCTGCCGAAAGTCCGGACGAACGAGGCCGCGAAGGAAGCGGAGGACTGTTCGAAGCAGGTGTGGCCACATTTCACGCAGGCCTGCCTACGCGCCGAAGGTAAGGGGATCGCTGCCGTCCGCCTGGTTACCCCCGAACGTCGCTAACGATTTCGGATCCTTCGGGTCTGCGCTCCACTCAGGAACAAGTGGCAACGGGGGAACGTTGGAGGGGCGGGCATCCGAAGGGCTGCCGGCTCACGTTGGAGGAGATGATCGATGAAAAGCTTACTTGCCGTTGCTCTGATTGGGGCTGCCGTGATCGGCGGCTCTGCGTTCGCGCAATCCACTCAGCCGGCGGATCGCGTTGCGCCGGCAGCGACCAGCCGGCCGACCGACGCCAAGATGGCGCTTAAGGGAAGCTGGCGCGCCTCAAAGCTGATGGGCCTGAATGTCTACAACGAGGCTAACGAGAAGCTCGGCGACATCAACGAGCTGCTGGTCGATAAGAGCGGCAAGATCGAAGCCGTCGTTATCGGCATCGGCGGCTTCTTGGGAATGGGCGAACACGACATCGCCGTCTCCATGGACAAGTTGAAGTTCGTCGAAGAGCCGGTTAGGACGAGCTCGACCAGCAGCTCGACCACCGCGCGCGATACGACCACGGGGACTGCGTCGACCAACACCTCGAATCGCAACGCGAACGATTGGGTGCCTGACCACGCCGTCATGAGCGGCAACAAGGAACAGCTGAAGGCGCTGCCGCAGTTCAAATACTCGGATTACAACTGAACAGAAGCAAACGCTCGCGTTCAGGTTCGGCACCTATAGCTGGTGATCGACGCTTTTCGGCATGGGCCCGCCTCATGACACGCGGCCCCTGCCGTTCGCGCCTGCGAACATGCCAATTCAGGTCGCCTGGACGTTCGGCGCCGACATTATTCGTGGAGCTGTGGAGAATCATCGCATGGATGCGGCGATCGAACCAAAGGTTCAGAAGCGAAAGACGTTCCGCGTCCGCAACTTGATATCCACGCTGGGACCAGGCCTCATCACCGGGGCATCCGACGACGATCCGTCCGGGATAGGCACCTACAGCCAGGCCGGGGCGCAACTCGGTTTCGGCATCGGTTGGACCATGCTGCTCTCTTATCCGCTCATGGCCGCGATCCAGGAGATTTCGGGACGGATAGGGCGAGTAACCGGCCACGGTATTGCCGGCAACGTTTGCAGAAATTTCGGCCCGGCCTACATCTGGAGTCTGGTGGGACTGCTATTCGTCGCCAACACGATCAATATCGCCGCTGATCTCGGAGCCATGGCGGATGCTCTCAAGCTCTTGATCGGCGGCCCCGGCATTGCCTACGTGGTACTATTCGGCGCCGTTTCAGTCCTCGCCCAAATCTTCTTCGACTACGAGCGGTACGTGTCGGTGCTGAAGTGGCTGACGCTCAGCCTGTTCGCCTACGTGATCGCGCTCGCCGTCGTGGAGGTGCCTTGGGGAGAGGCGCTGAAGGGTGTCTTAATCCCCCGCGCCAGCTGGGACGCCGCGTTTTTGACGACGCTCGTTGCCATCTTGGGTACGACGATATCGCCATACCTTTTCGTCTGGCAGTCGTCGCAAGAAGCCGAGGAGCAGCGGATTGATGCCGACAAAAAGCCTTTGAGGAAGGATTCGTCCGACGCGCCGGAAGAATTTCGACGGATCCGGCTGGACACGATGATCGGCATGGCCTTTTCCAACCTTATCGCGCTTTCCATCATCGTCACGACGGCAGCGACGCTTCATGCCCAGGGCAAAACCGACATCGAAAGTTCGGCGCAAGCGGCAGAAGCCTTGAAGCCGATCGCAGGTCCGTTCGCCGAGCTCATCTTCGCGCTCGGCATCGTCGGGACCGGGCTGTTGGCGATCCCTGTCCTGGCCGGCTCAACTGCATACGCCATTGGAGAGGGGCGTCGCTGGAAGGTCGGTCTGTCCCGTAAGCCGAAGGAGGCCATCGCATTCTACTCCGTGCTGGCACTTTCGGGTCTCTGCGGAATCGGGCTCAACTTCACCCCGATTGATCCGATCAAAGCGCTCTACTGGAGCGCCGTGGTCAACGGGGTGCTCGCCGCGCCCGTGATGGTGCTCTTGATGGTGCTCGTCCGGCGACCGAAGGTCATGGGCAAGCTTGTCGTCACCGGGCCGTTGTACTGGCTGGGCTGGGCTGCGACCGCCGCGATGGCTCTCTGCATCGTGGGCATGGCCGCCACAATGTTCATGGGTTCGTCGTCCTAGAACTTGAGCGTGGTCCTGAGGCCGAACACGGATGCGTTTTTGAGAGACTTGCCCGCCACCGGCCCGGCAGGTAACGCGGCTCCGCCCCCTGGATGAACGATGTACTGGAAATTGGGTTGGACAGTCCAGCCGTCCTTGATCTGGTACTGGTAGACGGCCGTCAACAAACCTTCGAAGCTTCGCACTGGCCAATTTGGATTCACCAACGTCCGGTAATCCTCGTCGAGCGCCTGCGCCCGTTTGGACACATGGGCATAGCCCGCGGCGATCCCGAACTTGTCGTCGGGCCGGTCGTCACGAAGCCCAATGAACTCGACGCCGGCATCAGCGTAGAGATCAATCAGGTTGCGATCAGCGGGCGCGCCGGCGGCCCTTGCGAACACACCGATTCCACGATCATCGCTGTGAGGCACGCGGTAGATCTGTTGCTCGTAGACCGCCCAACCACCGATGTCTCCTGCCAGCAATAGGGGCTCGCCGCTGCTACCGGAAGCGGCGAGCGAGACGCCGTTCGACGCGAGCTGTTGATCGGCGAAAGAGCCGAAGTGCCGCCAGCCGCCGAACTTGATCTGGCCGGTCAGGTTGGGATCGCCCTTCTTGTTGTTCCAGGCGTACTGGATCTGACCTAGAAGCAACGGCGGATCGTTGACGCGGAAGTTCACGCCGTAACGATTGCGCTCCTGGGGGTCGCCCGATCCGGGTCCGGCCTGGTCGCCGTCGAAGATCCCGCCCAGAACGGAAAGCTGGTCGGTCACGTTGACCAGTAGCCTTGTGCCCATAGCCGCCAAAGGTGGCGACGGTCCGCCGCTGGGAAGATCGAGCGAGGTGATCGCGGGCCAACCCATCGACGCGTTGGTGAACACGTCGGTATATTTGGCGTTGAAGAATTCGCTGTCGGCGGCGAGCTGGCCGACTTTGAGTGAGACCCTCTTCGCGCCCCACTGCTTTTCGAAATAGGCTTCGTAGAGACGCGTTGAGGGCAGAGCCTCGATTCCGCTGACGACGAAGAAGTTCTGAAGATTGCTCCGGGACAGGCCGTCGCCATGGATCTGGAACATATTGGCGTGAAAAGTGAGCTTGTCGATGCCGACGAGCTTCTGCAGATCCACATCCACCGCGAGGTTGAGGCGGCCTTCGTAGATAGCGCCCTGTTTCAGGCCGCCGGAAGCGTTACCAAACGCCTCGCCAATGTAAGTGGCCGCGAATTTCACACCGTACTTCTGCAGCGGATTGGGAAGAAGGCCGAGCGTCTTTTCCTCCACGGTGCTCTCACCCGTATCCGGATCGGCCGGCTTGTCGTCATCGGTCTTCTTATCCTCCTGGGCCGCGGCACCGGCTGCCAAAAGTAAGACAACCGACATCGAAAGAACTACCTGCCTATAGGCTCGCTTGGTTCTCGACACGCGAGTTCCTGATCTCGAAGATAGCCGTACGAATTGCCCGATCTTGCAAAGCAGTCCAGCGGGGAGGTATTTTCCAAAAGGTCAGGTCAGACCAACTGGCCTATCGCAATCGTTAACATCGGCTCCGTGATAAGCTAAACGAATAAACCACCAAGCGCTGCATCGTCATTCGAAGCGGCCCCAGCAACCCTTGGAGGCCCGAGGGGCGATTGCTGAGGCCGCATGGCCAGTCCCGCGTCAATCGAGATTGGTCAACCTGATCGCACACCCGATTTGAAGATAAAACAAGCGCGAGTAGGTGCTCCCGGTCGTGACGCTGGGAAGGGGTGGCAATATTGTCTCACCTCGGATTCACATGGGTTATTTTATCTGGTGAGCGCCCACTCTTCCTCGCTTGAAGAGCGCCCGCTCATGTTCTGACTTCGCGGTGTCGAGTAAGGATAGGAGCTTATGACTATTTTGCTCCCGCGTATGAGCAGGCGCTGAAGCCCTGTCATGGCGCACCTCATCAGCAGATCTTAGAAGAGCATTTTGGAAGGGACAGTAGACGGAACCTAAATGCTGTTAACCGGTTAAGGGTTTAATTCATTGAGCATCATGCGGGATACCGTGCTTGATTTCAGATTTGAGCTCGCACCTAAAAAGGGGCGCTCGAAATCGTTCTAGTACATGTCGAGATATCGAAGTGCTCGGGAGGATCGATGACGACAGCGACCGAGGCGCCGTCAACTAATCGCAATTCTGTTTTGGCTACCCTCGGCGACTTCATTCGGGAGATCAGTGACGCCAACGACCTTGCCTTTGCCGCAGCGGAGTTGCTTGGCCGCAGCCTGAACGTAAGCAGGGCAGGCTACGGCACGATCGACACGTCCGCCGAAACCATTACCATTAACCGCGATTGGAACGCTCATGGCATCGCCAGCCTCGCGGGCGTGCTGCATTTTCGCGACTATGGTAGCTACATCGAAAACCTGAAGCGCGGCGAGACCGTTGTTTGTGCTGATGCGCGCAAGGACCCTCGCGTTGGCGACCGCGCCCCAGCACTCGAGGCAATATCTGCCCGCGCCCTCGTCAACATGCCGATCTCCGAGCCCGACGGGGTCGTAGCGCTGCTCTATCTCAACAATGCCACGCCACGAGAATGGAGTACCGTAGAGCTGGCGCTCATCCGGGAGGTCGCCGAGCGCACGCGCACAGCCGTTGAACGGCGCCGTGCAGAATCGTCCGTTCGAGAAAACGAAGCCCGGCTGCTCTTCCTCGACGAACTCAACAAAGAAACCGCCAGGACTCGGGATGCGGATGAGGTGCTGGCCGTCACGACCAGGATGTTGGGTGAGCATCTTGGTGTCTCAAGCTGCGCCTATGCCGATATGGATCCGGACCAGGATGGCTTCACCATACGCGGGGATTGGGCAGCGCCCGGAGTACAGCACATACTGGGTCACTACAGCTTGGCTGATTTCGGTCAAATGGCAGTTCGCGAGCTAGGGGCGGGTCGCCCCCTTATCATCAATGACAATCTAAGGGAGATCGAACCGGAGGAGGCCGCCACTTTCCAGAGTATCGGCATAGGTTCTACTATTTGTATGCCCTTCGTAAAAGAGGGACGCCTGACCGCTTTGATGGCTGTTCATCATCGCGGCCCGCATAGGTGGACGCGACGTGAGTTGGACTTGCTTACCGAGGTTACCCAACGTTCGTGGGCGCACATCGAGCGCGTCCGATCGGACCAAGCGGCCCGGGATGCTGTTGAGCGACTGAGCCTTGCGAACAAGGCGGCGGGGATAGGCACTTGGGACTTTGATCCGGTCAATAACATCCTGCAATGGGATAGTCGCTGCAAAGAGCTATTTGGCTTATCACCCGAGGCAGACGTAAGTTATGAAGGGGCTTTTCTGAAAGGGCTTCATCCGGACGACAGGGAGCGGGCACATGACGCCGTCTCCCGAGCCTTGGCACACAATTCTCCGGCACCTTACAACATCGAATACCGGACCATTGGTATCGAAGACGGTATAGAGCGCTGGATCGCCGCAACTGGCGATGCCCTTTTCGCGAACGGCCGGGCGATCCGCTTTATTGGCACTGTGCTGGATATCACCACGCAGAAGAAATCAGAGCGGCATCTGAGGCTCCTGAATGATGCCGGTGCTTCTGTTGCTCGAGAACGCGAGCTCGAGAGGATCGTTCAGATCGTGACGGATGCCGGCGTTGAACTGTCGGGAGCCCAATTTGGCGCGTTCTTCTACAATGTCCTCACGCCGGACGGTGGAAGCTACATGCTTTATTCGCTATCCGGCGTGCCACGGTCCGCCTTCGCAAATTTCCCGATGCCGCGTAACACGGCGGTGTTTGAGCCGACCTTCACTGGCACCGGCGTAGTTCGTTCCGACGATATCTTGCAGGACCATCGTTACGGCAAGAACGCCCCTCGCAAAGGGATGCCAGAGGGCCATCTTCCAGTACGGTCCTACTTGGCGGTGCCGGTGATTTCCCGAACCGGGGACGTGTTGGGCGGCTTGTTCTTTGGTCACGCCGAAAAATGCAGATTTCAAGTCGAGCATGAGACTGCGCTGCTGGGTATCGCGGGCCACGCGGCGACAGCGATAGACAACGCACGTCTTCTAATCCGCCTCCAGACGCTGAACGCCGAATTGGAGAAGCGAGTTGCTGACGAAATCAGCGAACGCATGAAAGCGGAGGAGCAATTGCGACAATCGCAGAAAATGGAAGCCGTCGGGCAACTGACGGGAGGTATCGCCCATGACTTCAACAACATGTTGGCTGTCATTATTGGTGGCCTAAATCTTGCCAAGCGGCGCCTCAGTCAGGGCGAGTCTAATATCGATCGGCTTATCGACGGCGCCATCGACGGTGCTAATCGGGCCGCCACGTTGACACAAAGATTGCTGGCTTTCTCCCGTCAACAACCCTTGGCGCCGGAGGTCATGGATCTCAACAAGATGATCGGAGGAATGAGGGACCTCCTCGACCGATCGCTCGGCGAGCTTATTCGACTTGAAGCGGTTCTGGCGGCTGGACTGTGGCGTGTCAAAGCCGACACGGCCCAACTCGAAAGCGCGATTCTGAACCTCGCCGTCAATGCGCGGGACGCGATGCCAACGGGCGGTAGGCTGACGATTGAAACCAGCAACTCCTTCATCGATGAGAAATATGCCCGCGATTACGCTTTGATGCAGGGGCAGTACGTTTTGGTTGCCGTCACGGATAACGGTGTCGGGATGGAGGAAGACGTGCTCGGAAAGGCGTTTGATCCGTTTTTCACCACCAAGGAAGTCGGCAAAGGCACAGGGCTGGGGCTCAGTCAGGTTTATGGCTTCGTGCGCCAGTCAGGTGGCCATGTGAAGATCTATTCGGAAATCGGCGTCGGCACTACCGTCAAAGTGTACCTTCCACGACATGTCGGGGATGAGGAACGTCCTGATACGCGAGAGGAAACTGCCCATGCTGGCGCAAGCCTGCAGAAGGAGACCATCCTTGTCGTTGAAGACGACGAGCGAGTTCGCGGCATTTCGTCGGAGACGTTACGAGATCTCGGCTACACGGTCATTGAAGTAGCGGGTGCGAGAGAAGCAATCAAGAAGATAGAAGAGGGTCTCATTCTAGATTTGCTGTTCACTGATGTCGTAATGCCGGAAATGACAGGCGCCGAACTCGCAGCAGAACTGTCGAAAAGGAAGCCTGGACTAAAAGTGCTTTTCACGACCGGCTACACCCGAAATGCGATCATTCACAACGGTATGCTCGACGCCGGCAAACATTTGCTTTCCAAGCCCTTCAATATCAACGACCTGGCTGAAAAAGTCCGCAACCTCCTCGACGAAATCTGATCACCCGGATGGGGTTGTTCGATCTCGAGCGCGATTTCATCGATTGGTCCAGTAGTGCAGTGCTCATTCTCAGCGACAAAGCCCGTCACTTCCTGCTGCGCACACTCTGTCGATTGCGTAAGTCTGAACGTTGGCCGCCGATTCGATATTGATGAAAGCGAACATTCCGGCCTGCCGCGATGTGTTGGAGGGTTTGGTCAACGCCTTGCCGTTCCGAAATCCGGTAACTGTTACCTTGACCATGAAGAAGCGTGCCGGCGGGCGAGTAGCAGATGATATTGTCGGCTCGGCAAGCCTTCGACTCTTCCGCGTGCGCCTGGAGACCAGGGTCCTGGGGCGTGCCGCGAAGGTGCATGGCAAGCGATTGCGTATGATCTATGTCTTGGAAATGAGTGCCGACTACCGGCTGCACTACCACTGCATTTGAACGCCCTACCACTGCTCCTATGAGCGTTTCGTGGCGATCATTCGACACCAGTGGTCGAAAACTGATTTCGGCTATCACGAGGTAGACATCCATGACCGCTCCGATGCCGGATGGACTGCGTACCTCCTGAAGCTGCGGCAGAAGCGGTCGCCGCTTGATTCCATACAGAGCACCGAAGGCGTAGATGGATTGGAACCGTGTCGAAGGCAATTGGAAGCAAGTCAAAGGTAAGGTCAAAGAGCAGTGGGGTAAGCTGACAGACGACGATCTCGACGTCATACGGATACGCGAAAGACCAAGCGCAAAAGGAAGTGAACGACTGGTCCGGTCGTCAGAAGTGGTGATCCTCGAAGGGCTCTGTGTAAGGCAGGGCCCTTTTTTCTTTTAGAGCTAAGCTTATTTGCGGAGAGATGAATGCCCGGCCCAACCGAAGAAGAGATCCGTCCCAGGGCTTATCAACTCTGGCAGGAAGCGGGCGAACCGGAAGATCAAGCCGACACGTTTTGGCATCAAGCTGAGAACGAGCTGCTTAGGCGAGATTCCGAGCTTGGTGAACCACCGCCAAGTCTGACGGACAATCTGCCAGTCTAGGTAAGCCCAACTTTGATTCGATAAAAGACTCGGGGGGGGGCGGGTGAGTACTGACAACGGCTGCGGGTGCGACCGCGATTCAGCGTGCTCCGCAAGCACGAAGCTCATTGAGTACTGTTATTGGAAGCCCGCGAATCTGACCGTTTTCGAACCCGTGCTGGGCCGGCATCTTGCCGGCAGGAAGCAAAAATTCGCCGGCCATCCGGAGAGTCTGACTCAAAATAGACCATTGAGAATCTCAAGCTCTGGCCAGTCGTCGGGAGAGCAGGCGGATGCTTGCGATAAGAACCCAAGCCTCCGCGCTGGCGATGGTTGCCTCGAAGTCCTTGGCAAGTCGTCGATTGCGCCCGAACCAGGCAAAGGTTCGCTCGACGACCCAACGTCGAGGTTCGGCCTTGAACGACCCAACGCTCTGCGAGCGGGTAACGATTTCAATCGTCCATTGGCGCAGATCAGCGATGGCATCGAGCAGCTTAGGGCCACGATAGACACGAGCGGCGAAGATGTGGCGCAGGTTGGGGAACAGGCGGCCGATGATCCGCAACAGCGGGGCTCCGTCGCGCCGATATTGTTTTTCGGGTGACTTCGGTCCAACACATATTGTGCTCCATCGAGTCTTCGCAAACACGAGGGAATCACAACGGACTGAAATCACTCACCTTTATTTTTGGGACAGGCTCGGAGAAGGCTCTCGTCGTGCAGTACTGAAGACATGTCGGCGCGCATCGATGTGCTGCTCGACCTCGGTCTCGCTATCTCACGCCCGAACGAAGCACGCCGACGCTGTCGCCGAGCGAACTGCAGCGGCTGCGCCTAGCGACGCAGGTGCGGTCCAGTTTGTTCGGCGTCGTCTACATTCTGGACGAGCCGTCGGCGGTTTGCATCCGGCGGACACGGCGGCCCTTCTGCGCGCCTTGGGCCGCCTGAAGTCATCCGGCAACTCGCTCTTCGTGGTTGAGCACGAGCTCGACGTCGTGCGGCACGCGGACTGGATCGTCGACGTCGGTCCCGACGCAGGCGTGCACGGGGGACGGATCTTGTACAGCGGCCCGTTGGCTGGCCTCGCCGACGTGCGAAACTCCCTGGCGGGCGTAAATCTGAGCCTGCCGATAGAGCGGCAGGTGATCGGCATATTTGGAGACCAGGACTTGGGCGACGGTGGCTTCGGTCGGCAAGCCTCCGCATCGTCTACATTCGAAAGTGCCCGAGTACATCATTGGAGCGGACCCACGCTCTTGGTTGCAGAATAAACCGCGTCGCATTCGCGGCATGAAAAATAAACAATCATCAATCATCCTCGCCACGTCCAAAGCGCCGCTTACGCCACATGGCCAGTCCCGCGTCAGTCGAGATTGGTCGGCTTGATCGCATACCGAATCCGGGGATGAGACAGCGTATCCGGGCCCGCAGCTTGGGTTTGCATCTTCCGACCCGCATGGAGGAGCGCAGACGAGTGAGAAGCTTGCTCAACGAGTCCAGCAATTAACCAAGTGGTTTATTTTCGGATCAGGCAGTTTGTTGGTAGCAGGTTAACCGCTGGGGCCTCTTTCCGGCCCCTTGCTTACCTCGGTCGTCGGATGAAGTCCGGCTCTTCGCGCCTCCATCTCCCCAATCGAAGCCGTAAGGCGCTCGATAGTAAGCGGGTCAAGACCACGCAATACGTGCCGCCGGAACTGCGCAATTTGCAGGGCGAGCTTGTCGCATTCCTCGCACATAGCATCACCGCGGGGTTGGGCGGGAAAGCGCTCTCAGTCACCGTTAGCCGATGGTCGATCGCTGATTATCATTTACATAGGTTAGTATTCTCGACCAAGCCCGCCGGTGGCAATTTCCTCGCGCGGTGCAGGTTCCACTCCCACTTACCCCCGCTACTACTTTGCGTTCGCTGTCGATGCCACAGGTGTCACGCGGGCAACCCAGAGACCACTGGCAACCTTCAGTAACGCGATTTATTATACCTTGATCACCGGCCGAGGCTCAGCCCGTAGGCGCCGGTGGCTGAGAGACGTTCCCGCGCCTGCAAAGGAAGAGCAGCGCTTCATGGAACGCTATTTCTTCGACATCCAACGCGATCTGTTCGCAGACGAGGAAGGCTTAAACCTGCCAAGTCAAAAAGCCGCCGAAGTCGAGGCGACGCAGACGCTCGCCGGGATGGCCAGGGATTC